>NZ_JBELQE010000033.1:0-100293 GCF_040270385.1 Methylorubrum podarium
CGCGCGCCGGGGCCGCAGCGGGGGGCGGCGGCCGCCCCCCCGCGGCGGCGCGCGCCCCCCCCCCCCCCCCCAACCCCACAACCCCCCCCCCCCCCCCCCGCCCCCCCCCCCCCCCCCCCCCCCCCCTTTCTGCGTTCAGGTTTGCCCGGCCGCGACGGCGGCCGGGACGTCCCGCCTTAGCGGAACAGCGACAGCACGGTCTGGCTGCCGGAATTGGCGATCGAGAGCGCCTGGACGGCGAGCTGCTGCTGGGTCTGGAGCGCCTTCAGCTTGGTCGACTCCTCCTCGATGTCGGCGTCGACCAGGATGCCGATCGTGCGGTCGTTGGCCTTCATCAGCGTGTCGACGAAGGTCTTCTGGCCGTCGATCTGGGTCTTGCTGGCACCGAGCTTGGTGCCGGCATCCGTCACCTTGGCGATCGCCTTCTCGACCTGGGTGATGATGTTCTGCAGGGCCGTGTCGCCCGCGGTGCCGACGAGGCTGCCGATGTTGATCGTGGCGAGCGAGAACGTGGTGCCGGCATCGACGGTGTCGAGGATGCCCTTGCCGGTCGTCGTTCCCGCCGCGGTTCCCGCGCCGGTCCGGGCGTCGGTCGCGGCGGGCGTGCCGGCGCCGAAGCCCACGTCGATCAGCGTGTTGCCGGCGGTGGCGGCGACGTTCAGCACCGTCACCTGGGCGTTGGTGCCCGCACCGGTCGCCGTCGTCGTGAAGGTCAGGCGGCCCGCGCTGTCGAGCGACGCCGCGACCTTGCCGGCGAGGGGCGTCGCGGCCGTGTCGGCGGCGATCTGATTGTTGATCGCGTTCAGGAACTCGTCGGTGGTGACGCGCGAGAGATCGGCGGCGGCGGAGGACAGGTTCGCCCGGTTGAGGGTGATCTGCGCGGTGGAGCCGTCACCGAGCGACAGGTTGAACTTCACCTCGTTGGTGCCGCTGAAATCGGCGGTGCCGCGGTTGGCGACGACCGCATCGGCGGGACGGAAGGCCGCCGTGCCGGTGAGGGAGGTGGTGCCGAACACCTGGCCGGCGGTGGCCGCCGTGGTGATGCTGGACGCGTTCACGTCGTAGAGCTTGATGGCGTTCACGTCGACGCCGATCTTCGAGAAGGTGACGACGCCCGACGAGGCGCGGGAGAAGCCGGCCACCACGTTCTGGGTCGCCTGGTAGCTGGTGTTGGAGGCCGAGGAGTCGACTGAGAGCCAGTTCTGGCCCGAGGAGGTCGACGAGTCGGCCGTGGCCTTCATCTTGTCCTGGATCGCCTTGATCTCGGTCTGCACCTTGGCGCGGTCCACGCCCGGCTGCAGCGCGGTCTGCAGCTTGGCGCGCAGGTTCTGCATGTCGGAGAGGATCGAGTTCAGGCCGTTATAGGCGGTGTCGACGGCGGAGGAGCCGAGGCCCAGCGAGTCCTTGACCGCCGAGAGCGAGGCGTTGTCGGTGCGCACGGTCGTGGCGATCGACCAGTAGGCGGCGTTGTCGGAGGCGGTCGAGACGCGCTGGCCGGTGGAGACGCGGTTGCTGGTCGCGTCGAGCTGCTGGTTGATGCCCTTGAGCGTCGTCAGCGCCGTCATGGCGGAGATGTTGGTGAGCAGGCTGGTCACGGATCTATCTTCCGGGAATGATGAAGGACGGGGCGGTTCTTGAGGACCGGGCTCGCACCGGTGCGGCCGCACGGCCCGAAAAGGGGGCCGCGGCGAGCCCGTCGGGCTCGGAGCGCCGCGCATCACACCTCCGGACTCGCACCGGATCAGCGGACCGACATCATGTCTATGAACCCGTCTGAGGGTTCACCCGCTGGCCTGTTCTCGAGGGCGCCGCCTGGTTGCGGGAAGCGCCTGTCGATGGCGTGAGAATGGCCGGGGCCTGTTACGAACCGATTAAGCCGGCCGGAGCACCGCCGTCCCATCCGACACCCTCCACAGGCCGGGGGCCCGTCTGTGGACAAGAGGCCGGAGCGGGATCCGGCCGCGCTGCAATCGAAGGGTGGTTCAAGCGACCGGCTCGCCGTCGAAGGCGACGCCGGCGAAATCGCCGCGGCGCCAGCACAGCCGGGCGGTCATCGTGCGCAGGTCGTGCGCGGCGATGACGAGGGAGAAGGTCTCCGGCAGGACCTGTTCGGGCGCGACGCGGATCTTGGCGCCCGTCCGCGAGAGGTCGCGCACGGTGCAGGCGACCAGCCGCTCGGGACCCAGGACGATGCGCCCCTGCTGCACGACGCGGTGACGCCGTCCCGCCCGCGCCACCGGCTCGGCCGGGTTCGGCACAACAGCTTCCCGCGGATCGGCCATGCTCGCTTCCCGGCGCCTCGTTCCCGTTTCGGCTTAACGACCGTCCGCAGCGCTGTCGATGAGACGGGACAGCCGTTCGCGCAGCGTCGTTAACCGGGCGTCAAGCATAAACGTACACGGATCGTGAACGATGACGCTCCCGCTCCCCGGGCGGCGCGCCGCGAAGACGTTTCGTGCGCAGGCGCCCGGGACCGATCCACCGAGGCCCGCATGACGCCAGATCCTGCACGGCGAACCCCTTCCGGGGGCGCCGCACGCATCCCGGGGCTCCCGTCGCGGCCGCTGGCGGGAAGCATCGCCGCCCGCCGGGCCAGGGAGGCGGCGGGGGAGCGCACCGTGCTCGCCGGCCTCGTCCTGCTCGCCCTGACCGCGGGCGGCTTCGCCGGCTACGCCATCTCGACCGGCACCCACGGCTACGACGTGCAGGCCGTGCTGCCGGCCGGCATGACGCCCTTCGCCTGGAAGAAGACGGTGGCGCAGGGCCGCCTCGCCGACCCGGACTTCGATCCCGTCACCACCGGCTCGCTGCCCGACCGTCCCGTGGCCGCCGCCGGCCCCCAGGGATCGAGCGAGCCGCCGATGCCGCCGCCCGCGAGCCTCGCCGCGGGCGGCTACGCCCTGCGCGGCGTCGCCGACGGCGTCGCGACCCTGGAGAGCCGCGACGGGCGGTTCGCGGTCTCGCTCGGCAGCGTCCTGCCCGGCGCGGGCCGCGTGCTGTCGATCCGCCGCACCGGCGCGGGCTGGGTCGTGATCACGACCGAAACGATCATCGGGCCCGCCTCGTGATCCCGGCCCGCATCCCCGCCGGGCAAGCCTGGAGCAAGCGTGCGGGCCTAGAGGCAGCCTCGGACCCTGCCCTCGCCGCGCCGATGGCCGCCTTCCTCCCGCGCTCCCGCCCAGGCGCCCGCCCGTGACCGACACCCTCACCAGCTACCGGCTGATCGCCAAGGATCTTACCGCCTCTCTCCAGCGGAAGGCGGCCGAGCCGAGCGTCGCCCGGGAGACCGCCTATTACGAGGCCAATATCGGCCGGGTGAAGTCGGTCGACGACCTGCTCGGCGACCAGCGCCTCTACGCCTACGCCATGAAGGCCTACGGCCTGGAGGAGATGACCTACGCCAAGGCGTTCATGCGCAAGGTGCTGGAGGAGGGTGCCGCCAGCGCGGCGAGCTTCGCCAACCGGCTCGCCGACGACCGCTACACCGCCTTCGCCAAGGCGTTCAGCTTCGGCCAGGGCGTCTCCGCCGCGGGCGCGGATGCGGCCAGCTTCGGCCTCGCGCCCCGCACCGCCTCGCTGAGCGCGCCCAAGCTGCTGGCCGACGCCTACGATTTCAGCGGCCGGTCCGAGGCGGGCTTCCTCGTCGAATCCCGGCTCGATGCCGCGACCACGCAATCGGTCACGATCCGTCTCAATGCGCAGACGCTCGCCGGACGGGTGGCGGACCTGTCGAAGGTGACGCCCGGCGAGATCGCCGCGGCGGTGGCGGCCCAGATCGATGCCTCGGCCCTCAAGGGCAAGGTCCAGGCGGGGCTCGCCGCCGACGGCAGCCTGTTCTTCGAGACCACCGGCCTGACCGATCTCGGCGCCGACGGGGTCGCGGGGGGCACCGGGCGCGATGCCGACACGCTGGTGAGCGCGGGCGGGGCGATCCGCACCCTGGCGATCCGCAACGTGCCGCTCACCGCCGGCCGGACCGCCGCCGATGTCGGGTTCGGCACGGATCTGGGCCCGGACTCGATGGCGCTGGCCGTCACGCAGGCCTACCTGCAGCAATCGCTGGAGAGCGAAGCGGGCGACGCCGACACGGGCGTGCGCCTCGCCCTCTACTTCGCCCGCAAGGCCCCGACGCTGACGAGCGCCTTCGACATCCTCGGTGACGCGGCGCTGAGCCAGGTCGCCAACACCGTGATCGGCCTGCCGGCGACGAGCGGCGCGGCGACGAGCGAGGCCCTGGCCAAGCGCGCCGAGCTGATCGCCAAGAAGATCGACGTCGCGAGCCTGAAGGATCCGGCCAAGCTCGACGCCTTCGTGCGGCGCTTCGCGGCCATCTGGGATGCGCAGAACAACACCGCCAGCGCGCCCGTGCTCGCCCTGTTCACCGGCTCCGGCGGCATCGACGCCGAGACGCTCACGAACCTGCAGACGTCGCGGGCCGGAGGCTAGAGCCGTGCAGAGCAGTCTCTACGTCGCCCTGTCGAGCCAGATCGCCCTCGAGAAGCGTCTGACGACGACCGCCAACAACGTCGCCAACATGGCGACGGTGGGTTTCCGGGCGGAGGAAGTCAGCTTCTCGGAACTGCTCGCCCGCTCGAACCGGGGCGAGGTCGCCTTCGTCGGACCCGGCAAGAACGCGATCTCGCGGGTCGCCGGCCAGACGACGAAGACCGATTCCGCCCTCGACGTCGCCGTCCAGGGCGATGCCTGGCTCGGGGTGAAGGGACCGAAGGGCGAGACGCTCTATACCCGCGACGGCCGCCTGACGATGGATGCCAACGGCCAGCTGCGCACCGTGGGCGGCCTGCCGGTGGTCGATCCCGGCGGCGGCGCCCTGCTGCTCGATCCCCAGGCCGGTCCGCCGGTGATCGGCCGCGACGGCAGCATCCACCAGGGCGTCAACCAAGTCGGCGCGCTCGGCCTGTTCACCCTCGACCCGAAGGCCGCGCTGACGCGCTCGGGCCCGAATGCGATCGGCGCGAGCATCCCCGGCCGGCCGGTGCAGGACTTCACCCGGATCGGCCTCGTCCAGGGCTACGTCGAGGGCGCCAACGTCAACCCGATCATGGAGATGACTAAGCTCATCGCGATCCAGCGCGCCTTCGAGAGCGCGGCGACGATGACCTCGGAGGCCGACAACACCCTCACCGGCGCCGTCAAGACGCTGGGTCCGCAGGGCTAGCCGGATGAGCACGATGAGCACGAACGCCATCGAGCGCCTGGAGAGGGCGATGGAGGCCGGGCGCCGCGACCTGCCGCTGGTGCGGGTCGGCGGCCCCGTGCGCGAGGTGACCGCCAGCGCGGCGCGGGTCGCGGGCGTCTCCGCCTTCGTGCGCCTGGGTGACCGGATGGGTTTTTCCGCGGACGGCCGCACCCAGGTCGGCGAGGTGGTGCGCATCGACGCGGCCGGCGCCACGGTGAAGCCGTTCGAGAGCCGGATCGAGGCCGGCATCGGCAGCCTCGCTCATCGCATCGGCCCGGCACAGCTGCGCCCGGACCCGCGCTGGAAGGGCCGGGTCATCGACGCGCTCGGCCGCCCCGTCGATGGGCTCGGGCCGCTCTTCGAAGGGCCGGACAGCGTTCCGCTCGACGCCGACCCGCCCGCCGCCATGACCCGGGCGCGGGTCAAGGCCCCGCTGCCGACGGGGGTGCGGGCGATCGACCTGTTCACGCCGCTCTGCGCCGGCCAGCGCATCGGCATCTTCGCCGGCTCCGGCGTCGGCAAGTCGACCCTGCTGGCGATGCTGGCCGGCGCCCAGGGCTTCGACAGCGTCGTGGTGGCGCTGGTCGGCGAGCGCGGGCGCGAGGTGCGCGAGTTCCTCGAAGGGCCGATCGCCGCCGCGCGCGACCGCGCCGTGATCGTCGTCTCGACCGGCGACGAGAGTCCGATGATGCGCCGCCAGGCGCCGAAGGTGGCGCTGGCGGTGGCCGAATCGTTTCGCGATCGCGGCGAGTCGGTGCTGCTCATCGTCGATTCCGTCACCCGCTACGCCCACGCTGCCCGCGACGTGGCTCTCGCCGCCGGCGAGCCGGCGGTGGCACGCGGCTACCCGCCGAGCGTCTTCTCGGATCTGCCGCGGCTGTTGGAGCGCGCCGGCCCCGGCGCCGAAGGCACCGGCACGATCACCGGCATCTTCTCGGTGCTGGTCGATGGCGACGACCACAACGACCCGGTCGCCGACTCGATCCGCGGCACGCTCGACGGCCACGTGGTGCTCGACCGCGCCATCGCCGAGCAGGGCCGCTATCCGGCGATCGACCTCCTCGGTTCGATCTCGCGCCTCGCGGGCGAGGTCTGGACCGGGGACCAGCGCGAGCTGGTGCGCAAGCTGAAAAGCATGATGGCCCGCTTCGAGGAGACGCGGGACCTGCGCCTCATGGGCGGCTACCGCGCCGGCAGCGATCCCGACCTCGACCAGGCCGTGAGCCTCGTGCCGCGGATCTACGAGGCCCTGCGACAGGAGCCGGGCCAGCCTCCGAGCCGCGACGCCTTCCTCGAACTCGCCCAATCCCTGCGGGGATGAGCGTGATGTCTCATTTCGAAGATCCGGCGGACGACCGCCGCCCCGCATTCGCGATCCCGGACAGCGATGCGCGTGGCGCATCGCTGTCCGGGATCGCCCCCTTCTTCAGCCCCGCGCAAGCGACACCGTGTCCAGTGCGCATGAATTCGAAAGTCAACGAGGTCTCAGCATGAGTCTCATCGGCGTGCTCCGAACCGGCGTCTCCGGGATGAACGCTCAGTCGAACCGCATTTCGACGGTGGCGGAGAACATCCAGAACGCCAGCACCACCGGCTACAAGCGCACCTCGGCCGAGTTCTCGTCGCTGCTGCTCGATTCCGGCGATGTCGGCAACTACAACTCGGGCGCGGTCGAGACCACGCTGCGCCGGTCGGTGAGCGAGGGCGGTCCCATCGCCTCCACCAATTCCGACAAGGATCTCGCGATCCAGGGCAACGGCTTCTTCGTGGTGAGCGACGCCGCCGGCGCGCCCTTCATGACGCGGGCCGGCAACTTCGTGGTCGACGGCAAGACCGGCAACCTCGTCAATGCCGGCGGCTTCACCCTGATGGGCTACAGCCTCGCCAACGGCACCCCGAACCCCGTCCTCAACGGCGTGGCCGACCTCAAGCCGGTCAATGTCAGCGTGATGGGGCAGGAGGCACGTCCCTCCACCTCCGCCACGATCAGCGGCAACCTCTCGTTCGAGACGCCGGTCTACGATCCCCTGGCGACGGGCGCCGTCGGCTACTCGAAGAAGAACTCGCTCAAGGTCTACGACAACGTCGGCCAGCCGGTGACCCTCGACGTGCAGATGACGAAGACCGCCGCCAACACGTGGTCGGTGAGCTTCATCAACCCCGCGGCACCGACTCCCCCCGTCGGCTCGACTACCGTGACCTTCGACGGCAACGGCAAGGTGAGCGGCGGCGGGTCGGCCGTCGTGAACGTGCCGAACGGGCGCAGCGTCACGGTCAATCTGGGCGGGCTCACCCAGCTCTCCGGCGACCACAATCTCTCCGGCACCGCCGACGGCTCCTCGCCGACCGCGGTGAGCGGCACCGCCTTCGGCGAGGACGGCACGGTCTACGCGGTCTATTCCGACGGCACCCGCAAGGCCGCCTTCAAGGTGCCGCTCGCGGACGTGGCGAGCCCGGACAACCTCACGCCGCGGGCCGGCAACGTCTTCACGACGAGCGCCGAGTCCGGCGACATCCAGATCGGCTTCGCCGCCCAGGGCGGACGCGGCATCATGAAGGCCGGCGCGCTCGAACAGTCCAACGTCGACGTCAGCACCGAGCTGACGACGATGATCGAGTCGCAGACGGTCTACACCGCCAATTCCAAGGTGTTCATGACCGGCAACGAGCTGCTCGAAACCCTGATGAACCTGAAGCGCTGACGCGCCGCATCCGTTCGCCCGTTTCGCCGCGCCCTCGCGCGGCGGCGCATCCGGCTGCGCCGGCCCGACACCGGCGCAGCCGTCTCGTACCGCGTCCCAGGAACCGACCGATGGGTCTCACCCTCGCGCTCAACACCGCGCGCGCCTCGCTGCTCGCGACCTCGAACCAGATGGCCGTGTCCGCGCGCAACGTCGCGGGTGCGAACGATCCCGGCTATTCGCGCAAGGTCGCGACGCTGGTCGCCGGCAGCGCGGGCGGCGCGACGGTGACGATCACCCGCGCGGGCGACCCGGCGCTCTATGCTCGCACGCTCGCCGCCTCGTCCGATGCCGCCCGCGGCGACGCGCTGCTGACCGGACTGACGAAGCTCGCCCAGACCATCGGCGACACCGACGACCCGACCGCGCCGGCCGCGCGGCTCTCCACCTTCCAGGCCGCTCTCCAGGCCGCCGCCAACCAGCCCGACAACGCGCAGCTCGCCCGCGACGCGGTCGAGGCGGCCAAGGCTCTGGCGGGAAGCCTGAACCAGGCGGCGGACGCGGTCCACGCCGCGCGGGCGGAGGCCGATGCCGGCATCGCCGACTCGGTGACCCGCATCAACGACCTGCTCGGCCGGTTCGACGCCGCCAACCGCGCGGTCGTCAAGCTGACGGCGCTCGGCGGCGATGCCACCGACGCCCTCGACGACCGTGACCGGATCCTGACCGCCCTGTCGCAGGAGATCGGCGTGACCGCCGTGGCCCGCGAGGGCGGCGACATGGCGCTCTACACCGATGGCGGCGTCACCCTGTTCGAGCGCGGCCCGCGGACGGTCGCGTTCTCCCCCACCGCCACCTTCGCCGCCGGCACCGTCGGCGGCACCGTGACCATCGACGGCGTGCCGGTGACCGGGGCCGCCTCGCCGATGCCGCTCGCCTCCGGGCGGATCGCCGGGCTCGCGAGCCTGCGCGACGGGGCGGCGCTGACCTACGAGGGGCAGCTCGACGCGCTGGCCGGCGGCCTGATCGCCGCCTTCGCGGAAAGCGATTCCGTCGGGGCCGACGGGGGTCCGCGGGCGGGCCTGTTCACCGCGGGCGGCGGCGCGATCCTGCCCGCCGCCACGGCCGCCGGACGCACCGGCCTCGCGGCGTCGATCACGATCAACGCGGCGGTCGATCCCGCCCGAGGCGGATCGCTCGCCCTGCTGCGCAGCGGCGGCATGAACGGCAGCGACTACGCTGACCCGGCGGCGGCCGGCGACGCGGCGTATGCCGGCCGCCTCCGCGGTCTCCTCACAACGCTCTCCGCCGCGCAGCCGGTCGATCCGGCGCTCGGATTCGGCGCGGCCTCCAGCCTGCCCGACCTCGCCGCGGCCTCCGCGGGATGGCTCGAAGCGCAGCGCAAGGACGCCTCGACGACCGCCTCGTACCAGAAGACCCTGCTCTCCCGCGCCACCGAGGCGCTGTCGAACGTCGCCGGCGTGAACGGCGACGACGAGACCGCGCTCGCGCTGCAGCTGGAGCGCTCCTACAGCGCCTCGGCCAAGCTCATCTCGGTCGTCAACGACCTCCTCAAGACCCTTCTCGACGCGGTGCGGTGATACGGCGATGATGACGACCGGCTTCATCTCGAGCCTCAACCTCTGGAACGCGCCGCGCACCGGCGTCGGGCGTCTCCAGGCCGATCTCGCGACCGCGACCAAGGAGATCAGCACCGGCCGCTTCGCCGATGTCGGTGCGACGCTCGGCGGCGGCGTCGCCGGGGCCTTCGGCCTGCGCGGGCAGAGCGCCGTGCTCGCCGCGCTGACCCAGAGCAACACCGCGGCCTCGCTCCGGCTCAACGCCACGCAGACCGCGCTCCAGGAGATCCAATCCGCCGCCGAGGCGACGCTCAACGAGCTCACCGCGCTCCCCGCCGACCAGCGCGCGGCGATGGCCGCGGAATCGACGCGCGGTCGCCTCGCCGCGCTGGCGGGCACCCTCAACACCAGCGCGGGCGGCCAGTTCGTGTTCGGCGGCACCAACAGCGCAACGGCGCCGCTCACGCCCTACGAGGGCATCCCGGCCTCGCCCGCGAAGACGGCGGTGGACGGTGCCTTCGTCAGCTTCTTCGGCTTCGCCCCCGGCGATCCAGCGGCGTCCGGCATCACCCCGGCCGAGATCAAGGGCTTCATCGACGGCATGCTCACCGGCCAGTTCACGGAGGTGAACTGGAGCGGGACGTGGTCGGAGGCGTCGAGCCGGACGATCGACAGCCGGATCTCGCTGACGGAGACCGTCAGCACCTCAGTGAGCGCGAACGCCGAACCGTTCCGCAAGCTCGGCATGGCCTACGTCATCGCCTCGGGGCTCGGCCTCGCCGGCCTGTCGCAGGATGCGCAGGCGGTGGCGATGGGCAAGGTCACGGACCTGCTGGGCGAGGCCAGCCGGAGCCTCACGACGATGCGGGCCGATCTCGGCCGCGCGCAGAGCCAGATCACGGAGGCGAATGCGCGCATGGCCAAGCAGACCGCGCTGCTGACCGGACAGATCCGGGACCTGGAGAGCGTCGATCCGGCGGAAGCCAAGTCCCGGGTCGATGCCATTACGACCCAGATGCAGATGTCCTACGGGCTGACCGCGCAGCTGCGCAGCCTCAGCCTGATCAACTTCATCTCCTGAACGCCCGCTTTTTTCGAAACCGAGTACGGAGCGTAGGCCCCGATGTATCGCCTTTCCTATGCCGAGATCATGGAAGACGCGCCCGACCTCGGCCGCGAGCGCGAGCGCGAGGCGTTCGACCGGGCGCTCGGCCTGCTGCGCACGGCCGAGGCGCAGGGCTCGCGGGCCGGGCCGGAGCGGCACGCCGCGGTCGGATCGATCCAGAATCTCTGGAACGTGCTGATCGCCGACCTGCTCGACCCCGAGAACGGCTTGCCCGAGGGTCTGCGCGCCGACCTCGTCGCCATCGGCCTGTGGAACATGCGCGAGGCCGGTGAGGTGCTGAGCACGCCCGAGCGCAGCCTCGCGGCCCTGATCGAGGTCAACACCTCGATCCGCGACGGCTTGCAGTGAGGGGCGGCCGATGACGCGCGAGACCGGCCGGGCCGCCGCCCGCACCATGCACCTGAACCTGAAGGCGGGCGAGCGCGTCTACATCAACGGCGCGGTCGTGCGCGTCGACCGCAAGGTCGCGCTCGAACTGATGAACGACGCGACCTTCCTGCTGGAGGGTCACGTCCTCCAGGCGGAGGAGGCGACGACGCCCCTGCGCCAGCTCTACTTCGCGGCGCAGACCATGCTGATCGCCCCGGCCCAGGCCGGCCCGGCCCGGACGCTCTACGCGCAGATCGAGGAGGGCATCCTCGCCGCCACGACGGAGCCGGCCATCCGCGACGGCTTGGCGGCGGCGCACGCCCTCGTCGAGGCGGGCCGCGCCTTCGAGGCGCTGAAGCTCATCCGCGGCCTCTACCCGGCGGAGGCCGACTTGCTCGGCGCCGGCCGGCCCCTCCCCGAGGTGCCGCCCGCTGCCCTCGTTTCGCCCGCCCGGTCCGGCCCCCGCCGCCGGCCGGCGATGCGAGCCCGGCCGGCTCTTCCCTCCGACAAGGCCTGACCCATGGACGTCACCAGCACCGGCACGACCACCGGATCCACCACCGCCGCGGCGGCGAAGGCGGCGACCTCCGTCGCCTCCAAAATGAACGCCGACACCTTCCTGCAGCTGCTGATGGCCCAGCTTCAGAACCAGGACCCGACGAAGCCGATGGACTCGACGGAATATGTCGGCCAGCTCGCCTCGTTCTCGCAGGTCGAGCAGGCCACCAAGACCAACCAGAAGCTCGATTCGCTGCTCACCTCCAGCTTCCTGAACCAGGCCGACGCGATCATCGGGCGGACGCTGACCTCGGCGGACGGCCTGACGACCGGCACGGTGCAGTCGGTGCGGGTCACCGGCGACGGCGTGATGGCCAAGCTCACCGACGGCCGCGAGATGCTGCTCGCCTCCGGCATCTCCATCAGCTAGTCACGCATCCCATGAACGAGGTCGACGCCCTCGAACTCGTCCGGTCCGCGATCTGGACGGTGCTGGTCGCCGCCGGCCCCTCCGTCGGCGCGGCGATGCTGGTCGGCATCGCGGTCGCCCTGCTGCAGGCGCTGACCCAGGTTCAGGAGGTGACCCTCACCTTCGTGCCGAAGATCGTCGCGATCCTGCTGGTGATGCTGGTGACGGGCACCTTCGTCGGCTCGCAGATCTACGCGTTTGCCGAGATGACCTACGGGCGGATCGCGACGGGATTCTGAGGGATGCCGGGCCAGGACGGCGCCGCGAAAACGGCGGCGAAGGCGGGACCGGGCGGAGAAAGCTGTCGAGACCTGGCCGCCCGGTCCCTCACGAGAGCCTTGACCTTGGGGAAGGGTGAAAGCTTCTGCGTTCTGATCTTAGCATCGGTGTTGCCCGTTGGCAGCACGCGATGCGATGGCCTGCCATGCGTCGATTAACAGTGAACAGGCCGCTGTAAGCGATTGCATGTGACGGCGCGTTCGATCGGGCACGGAACGGCGAGGCCGTTCCGTGCCCGATGCGTTCTGGATCGTGCCCCGCGCGGAGCAGGGGTCAGGCCGCGCGGACGGTGGCCAGGAAGCGATCGACCTCGCTGGTGAGATGCTCCGACTCGCGCGACAGCTCGGAGGCCGCCGCCAGCACCTGGCTCGCCGCCGCACCCGCCTCCTCTGAGGCATGCGCCAGGCCCACGACGTTGCGCGTCACCTCCGTCGTCCCAACCGAAGCTTGGGACACGTTGCGCACGATCTCCTGCGTCGCCGCACCCTGCTGCTCGACCGCCGCCGCAATCGTCGCGGCGACCGTGTTGATCTCGCCGATGCGCCCGGTGATCGAACCGATCGCCGAGACGGCCCGCTCGGTGACGCCCTGGATCTCACCGATCTGGCCAGCGATCTCCTCCGTGGCGCGGGCGGTCTGGCTGGCGAGCTCCTTCACCTCCGTCGCCACCACGGCAAAGCCCCGGCCCGCCTCGCCCGCGCGCGCCGCCTCGATCGTGGCGTTGAGCGCCAGCAGGTTCGTCTGCGAGGCGATGTTGGAGATCATGTTGACCATATCGCCGATCCGCGCCGAGGTGCGGCTGAGTTCGCGCACGAGCTGACCGGTCTGGTCGGCCTCCGAAACCGCGTTCTGGGCGAGGCCGGCGGAGCCCTGGACCTGCCGTCCGATCTCCTGGACCGACGCGCCGAGCTCTTCGGCCGCCGCCGCGACGGTGCCGACGTTGCTCGCCGCCTCCTCCGCCGCCGCCGCGACGGTGCCCGACTGGTTCGCCGTCTCGCTGGCGGTCGAGGACATCTGCTGCGCGGTCGCCTGAAGCTCGGTCGCGGACGAGGACACCCGGCCGACGATGCCACCGACCGCCCGCTCGAAGCCGTCGGCGAGCTCGATCATGGTGCGGCGGCGCTCGGCGGCGGCGGCCTCGTCGGCGATGCGGCGCATCTCGGCCTGCTCAGCAGCCTTCTGCGCGACCATGGCCTTGATGCCCTCGACCGCCCGGCCGACGGCACCGATCTCGTCGCCGCGGGCGGCTTCAGGGATCCGCGCATCGACGTCGCCGTCCGCCATGCGCCGCAGCACAGAAACAAGGCTCGCCAGCGGACGGGAGATACCGAAGATCGTGATCGTCGCCGCAAGTCCGATCGCGGCGAGGAACCCCAGCACCGACGCGAGCGTCAGGACGATGCGGGCTTGGCTGGCAGCCTGATCGGCCTCCTGCTTGGCCTTGGCGAGTTCGGCCGTGAGGAGGTCGATCCGCGGTTGCACTTGGTCGCGCAGCTTCGCGCGTGCAACTGACCCTTCCATCAGGAGAAGTCGGCTGGACGCCTCGTTCTCGTTGCGCAGGCCCATCTGGAGAGCCCGATCGGTGATGGAGAAGAAGGCTTGGACCGACTGACGCAGATCTTCGTTCGCTCGACGCCGCTCGGCGTCCGCGGCGAGGGCGATCAGCCGATCGCTGGCTTGATAGGTCGAAGCGACGGCCGCTTCGTAGCGCTTCCGGTACCCGTCCATCTCACTCTGGCGAGTCTCGATGATGATGTTGCGGACTTGGACGCTCGCTTCGTTGACGTAAATCCTGACCGACAGGATGTTTTCAAGCCTTGCCGCCTGGAAATCGACGATCTGTTTTGTTCTTTCGGCGAGTCCCGATATAGTACTATAAGCGTAGAATATCATGCCTATAGAAACAAACAGAACAGCCAATATTGGCACGGCTGATTTAGTTATCAGCCTCGTATTAGCCAGGATCTTCATGTTGCCCCCAACATTACTGGATAGAAGCGAGCTTTGCTCGGATTACTACCGTTCGTGGAAAATCCTTTCTCTTTTGATAACATTTTCGTGACCACCTGTTTGCCACGCGATCCGGCAGGCGATTGCCCTCCATCCCGTGCAAACTTGCCACGCCACCACCGACCCGACCTTGAGAGGAGCGGTTCACGCCGTGGCGGTGAGCGAGCGCTCATCTTGATCCAGGGCTCCTCCCGACTCATGGCGGGCGGCGATTTCGGGGTCGGAATCGTCTCCTTCGGGATGCCGATCCCGGTGAGCGCCCTGATCACGACAAAGGGCGCGCAACGGTATCCCCGTTCCGCGCCCTCTGCTTTTCGGCGACGCTCCTCGCCGAGCGCGGATCAGGCCGCGCGAACGGTGGCCAGGAAGCGATCGACCTCGCTGGTGAGATGCTCCGACTCGCGCGACAGCTCGGAGGCCGCCGACAGAACCTGGCTCGCCGCCGCGCCCGCCTCGTCCGAGGCCTGCGCCAGTCCCACGACGTTGCGCGTCACCTCCGTCGTCCCGGTCGAGGCCTGGGCCACGTTGCGCACGATCTCCTGGGTCGCCGCGCCCTGCTGCTCGACGGCGGCGGCGATCGTCGCGGCGACGGCGTTGATCTCGCCGATGCGCCCGGTGATCGAGCCGATCGCCGTGACCGCCCGCTCGGTGACGCCCTGGATCTCGCTGATCTGACCGGCGATCTCGTCCGTGGCGCGGGCCGTCTGGCTGGCGAGTTCCTTCACCTCCGTCGCCACCACGGCGAAGCCGCGTCCCGCCTCGCCCGCGCGCGCCGCCTCGATCGTGGCGTTGAGGGCGAGCAGGTTCGTCTGCGAGGCGATGTTGGAGACCATGCTGACCATGTCGCCGATCCGCGCCGAGGTGCGGCTGAGCTCGCGCACGAGCTGACCGGTCTGGTCCGCCTCCGCCACCGCGTTCTGCGCGAGGCCGGCGGAGCCCTGGACCTGCCGTCCGATCTCCTCGACCGACGCGCCGAGCTCTTCGGCCGCCGCCGCGACGGTGCCGACATTGCTCGCGGCCTCTTCCGCCGCCGCGGCGACGGTGCTCGACTGGCTCGCCGTCTCGTTGGCGGTCTGGGCCATCTGCTGCGCAGTCGCCTGAAGCTCGGTCGCCGATGAGGACACCCGGCCGACGATGCCGCCGACCGCCCGCTCGAAGCCGTCGGCGAGCTCGATCATGGTGCGGCGGCGCTCGGCGGCGGCGGCCTCGTCGGCGATGCGGCGCATCTCAGCCTGCTCGGCGGCCTTCTGCGCCACCATGGCCTTGATGCCCTCGACCGCCCGGCCGACCGCGCCGATCTCGTCACCGCGCTTCGCCTCGCGGATCGTCGCGTCGATCTCGCCCTGGGCCATGCGCTGGAGGACCGCGACGAGGCTGGCCAGCGGCCGGGTGACACCAAATATCGTGATGATGGCGGCAAGTCCGAGGGCGAAGACGAAACCCAGTGCCGACGCGATGCTGAGGATCAGGCTCGACCGGCTCGCGGCCCGCTCCGCATCATCGCGTGCGCCGACGAGTTCCGCGGTCAGTCGATCGATGCGTACTTGGACGGTCTCCCGCAGCTTGGCACGGGCTTCAGCCGCCTCCGTCAGCAGAATCTTGGTGGCGGAATCGTTCTCGTTTCTCAATCCCGCCTGGACGGCGCGTTCGATGACGGCGACCATGCCCTCGGCGACTTTACGGAATTCCTCGTTCGTCCTGCGCCGATCGGGGGTGTCGGCGAGTTCGATCAACCGATCGACCGTTTCCAGCGTGGAAGCCACTGCCGCGTCATAGCGTTTCTTATAGTTCTCCATTTCCTTCTGCCGAGTTTCAAGGATAATGTTGCGCGACTGGATAGCGAGTTCGTTCGCATGAATTCTGACTGTGAGTATGTTTTCCAGTCGTTTGGCCTGGATATCGACAATCTGTTTCGTCTGAGCAGACAAATCATTGATTGTTTTATAAGCATAGAAAATCAACCCGATCGAAACCGATATTAATAAGGCGATCGGCAAAGCTGTTTTGATAGTCAATCTCGCATTATCCAGGATCCGCATGGTCCGCTCCGAGAGTTGTGCGAGGATGACCCCAACATCGACGCAACACCACTCCTGCTAGAGATCAGTTATCAAATGATAAAATTTGCGTGATCGCATCACGTTTCCGCGATGACAGTGCGAACTTGCATGAGTGCGATGTCCGCATAGCCCGTCCTCCGCAGCGTAATCGACCTTGCGACCGCGCAGCCTGGCCGGCCATCCCGATGCAACGCGACATCCTCCGCGCACCCGTGTCCCCATCCCCGCGCAAGCTTGCCGGGCGACAAGCGGGCTGACCTGAGGGGAACGGTTCACGTCATGGCGGTGAGCGAGGCGCTCGTCCTGGAAAAGCGGTCGCGGCGCGACTTCGGCTTCGCGGCCGGCATCGTCGCGATCCTGGCGGTGCTGTTCCTGCCGGTTCCGGCCGTGCTGATCGATGTCGGGCTCGCCTTCTCGATCGCGCTCTCGGTGCTGATCCTGATGGTGGCGCTCTGGATTCAGAAGCCGCTCGAATTCTCCGCCTTCCCCACGGTGCTCCTGATCGCGACGCTGCTGCGGCTGGCGCTCGGCATCGCCACGACGCGCCTGATCCTCGCCAACGGCCAGAAGGGGGTGGACGCCGCCGGCCACGTCATCCAGGGCTTCTCCCAGTTCGTGATGAGCGGCGATTTCGTCATCGGAATCGTCGTCTTCGTGATCCTGATCACGGTCAACTTCCTCGTCATCACCAAGGGTGCGACCCGCATCGCCGAGGTCGGCGCCCGCTTCACCCTCGACGCCATCCCCGGCAAGCAGATGGCGATCGACGCCGACCTCAATGCCGGGCTGATCGACGACAAGGAGGCGCAGCGCCGCCGCCGTGAGCTGGAGGAGGAATCGGCCTTCTTCGGCTCGATGGACGGCGCCTCGAAATTCGTGCGCGGCGAGGCGGTGGCCTCGCTCATCGTCATCGCCGTCAACGTGTTCGGCGGGGTCATCATCGGCACGACCCGCCACGGCATGCCGCTCGGTCAGGCCGCGGACGTCTTCGTCAAGCTGTCGGTGGGCGACGGCCTCGTCTCGCAGATCCCGGCGCTGATCGTCTCGCTCGCCGCGGGCCTGCTCGTCTCGAAGGGCGGCACCCGCGGCGCCGCGGAGGAGGCGGTGCTCGGACAGCTCAGCGCCTATCCCCGCGCGCTGATCGTCGCCGCCGCCCTGATGCTGATGTTCGCGATCGTCCCGGGCCTGCCGTTCCTGCCCTTCGTCGCACTCGCCGGACTGATGGGCTTCGTCGCCATCACCATCCCGAAGCGTCGCGCCGCCCGGGCTGCCGTCGCCGCCGCGAAGGCCAAGCGCGAGGAGGAGAGCAAGCAGGCCGAGGTCAAGGATTCGGTCAAGGAGCAGCTTCGCACCCCCGAGATCGAGCTGTGCCTCGGCCGTCAGGTCGCCGCGCAGATCCAGGGCAGCCACGCCGAGCTGCACCACCGCGTCGCCAAGATGCGCCGCAAGTTCGCGCGCCAGTACGGCTTCGTCGTGCCCGACATCAAGCTCACCGACAGCCTCAACCTGCCGCCCAAGACCTACCAGATCCGCATCCACGGCACGGTGGCGGCGACGCAGGAGATGCGGCCGGGCGAGTTGCTCGTCGTCGTCGGCGACGGGCCCCGCCCCGACGTGCCGGCGGAGGAGGTGCGCGAGCCCGCCTTCGGCATGAAGGCGCTCTGGATCGTCGACGCCTATGCCGGCGAGATCCGCCGCTCCGGCTTCGAGGCGATCGACGGCGCGTCCGTCCTGCTCACCCACCTCTCCGAGGTGATCCGCAACAACCTGCCCCAGTTCCTGTCCTACAAGGACATGCGGTCGCTGCTCGACCGGCTCGACCCCGAGTACAAGCGGCTGATCGACGAGATCTGCCCGTCGCAGATCTCGCATTCGGGCCTTCAGGCGGTGCTGAAGCTGCTGCTTTCCGAGCGGGTCTCGATCCGCAACCTGCACCTGATCCTGGAGGCGGTGGCCGAGATCACGCCCCATGCCCGCCGGGCCGAGCAGATCGCCGAGCACGTGCGCATGCGCGTCGCCCAGCAGATCTGCGGCGACCTCGCCGAGGACGGGGTGCTCCACGTGCTGCGGCTCGGCGCCAACTGGGACCTCACGTTCCACCAGAGCCTGAAGCGCGACGCCAAGGGCGAGGTCATCGAGTTCGACATCGACCCGCGCCTCGTGGAGCAGTTCGGCGCGGAAGCCGGCGAGGCGATCCGCGAGCGGATGCGGCAGGTCCACGGCTTCGCCCTCGTCACCGCCCCCGACGCCCGGCCCTACGTGCGGATGATCATCGAGCGGATCTTTCCGACGCTTCCCGTCCTGTCGCATCTGGAGATCGCCCGCGGCGTCGAGATCAAGTCGCTGGGCACCATCTCGTGATCCCCGGATTCGGGAGCCTGCTCGGCGGCGACGCCTTCCTGGCGACCTTCCTGATCTTCTGCCGCATCGGCGGCTGCCTCCTCATCGTCCCCGGCTTCTCCAGCCCGCGGGTGCCGGCGCAGGTGCGGCTCCTCATCGCCGTCGGCATCTCGCTCGCGGTGACGCCGCTGCTGCTGCCGCTGTTCCAGGGCCGGCTGCCGGGCCAGGCGCCGACGGACACGCTGGCCTGGATCGCCAGCGAGAGCGTGACCGGCCTCCTCATCGGCCTGCTCGGGCGCATCTTCATCTTCGTGCTGGAGACGGTGATGAACGCGGTCTCGACCATGGTCGGCTTCGGCTCGATGCCGGGCACGCCCGTCGAGGGCACCGACGCGATGCCCGCGGTCGAGACGCTGATCGTCCTCAGCGCGGTCGCGCTGATGTTCGCCGCCGACCTGCACTGGGAGCTGTTTCGCGGGCTGGTCGATTCCTACGCCCGCATCCCACCGGGCGAGGGCTTCGGCACGCAGACGGCGCTGGTGCGGATCGCCGACCAGATCGGCGAGGCCTTCAGCCTCGCCTTACGCATCGCCGCGCCCTTCATCATCTACGCCGTGGCGGTGAACCTCGCGGCCGGCTTCGTGAACAAGCTCACGCCGACGATCCCCGTCTACTTCATCGCCACGCCCTTCGTGATGTTCGGCGCGCTGCTCCTGCTCTACTACCTCTCCAGCGAGTTCATGACGCAGTTCCTCGCCGGCTACCTCGCCTGGCTGCGCAAGGGCTGACCGCGATGTCCGCCGCCGACATCGCCAAGCGCCTCAAGCGCGCGGAACGGCTCACCGCCGTGCAGGAGCAGATGCGCCGGGCCGCCGAGTGGCAGCTCGCCCAGACCCGGCGCGACGCCGACGCCGTCGAGGCGGACCGCGCCGCCCTGCTCGCCGCCGTCGGCTCCTCCGCCCACGGCCACCTGTTTCTGGAGGCGTCGAACCGCCGCCTGCGCGGGCTCGCCGCGCGGGCGACCGAGCTCGAGCGGATCGCGGCCTCGCAAACCGCCGAGGTGCGCGAGCAGGGCCTCGCGCTCAAGCGCGCGGAGCTCAATGCCGAGCGGATCGAGACCCTGCTCGACCGCGAGCGCGAGCGGGTCGAGGCGATCGAGCGTCTCGACGGCCTGGTCCAGCGCCGCGATGCAAGCCTCCCGTAAGCCAGCGGGTCTAGGGTTCCACCGATTGTCAGCGGCGCGCCCGGTTCGCGCCGCGTCAGGTTCGATGGCGCGATGAGCATCTCTCCCCCTTCCGACATCGTCATGGACGTGGCGCGCGCCGCCGACCCGGCCCGCTACCAGGAGGCGGCGGCCAAGCTGTCGCAGCCCGGCGACCCGGCGGCCTTCGCCAGCGCCGCCGACGAGGCGGCCCGCGAGGCGGGTCTGACCACGCACATGCCGCTCGACGTCCACGGGACGCTCACCAGCCTGAAGAACGACACCGCCCGGAGCGGCGCCGCCGATCCCTACAAGAAGTTCGAGGGGCAGGTGATCCAGCAATTCGTCGAGGCGATGCTGCCCAAGGCCGAGACCGTGTTCGGCAAGGGCAATGCCGGCGGCATCTGGAAGTCGATGCTCGCCGAGCAGCTCGGCCAGCAGATCGCCCAGACCGGCGGCATCGGCATTGCCCGCATGCTGAACGCGTCCCGCCCCGCCGCCGCCGCGGCGGTGCCGACCGCCACCGGCGTGGCGGGCAAGGTCTGAGCCCGATGCTGCTCGAATCCCTCAAGCGGCTCGAGGCCACCGTCGAGGCCGAGACCGAGGCGCTCGCTGCCAACGCGCCGCTCGATCTCGACGCGGTCAACCGGGCCAAGAGCCGGAGCCTTCTCGAACTCACCCGCCTCGCCCGCGGCATCGACGTCGCGGCCCTCGACGCCGAGACCGGCATCGTGCTGGCGCGCCTGCGCGACAAGCTGGTCCGCAACCAGGAGGCGGTCGCCCTGCATCTGCGGGCGGTGGAGGAGGTCGGCGAGACGCTCCAGGCGAGCCTCCAGGCCGCCGAGTCCGACGGCACCTATTCCATGCGCCCGGGGCGCGACTGAGCGATGCGCGTCCTCGTCTCCGGCCTGTGGATCTGCGCCGTCACCATCGCCTCCTGCTACGCGGCGGTGACCTTCGGCGGCGGGTTCTTCACCAAATCGACCGAGCCCTACCTCGAAGGGCTGCAGTATCAGAAGCTCGCGCCCATCAACATTCCGATGGTCGCCGAGGGCAAGGTGCAGGGCTACGTCATCGCCGTGCTGGTCTTCACGGCGGATGCCAAGCTGATGCACACGCTGCCCGTCGCCCCCAACGCCTTCGTGGTCGACGAGGCGTTCCGCCAGATCTACGGCGACACCACGATCGATTTCCGCAAGCTCGCCCGCTACGACATCAACGCCCGCCTCGCCCAGATCCGCGCCAAGGTCAACGAGCGCCTCGGCTCCGACGTGGTCAAGGACGTGCTGGTGGACGAGCTGAACTTCGTGGCCAAGCGCGAGGTGCGCTCTTAGCGCCACCTCAACTGACTTCATTTGGCCAACGCGTCGTTCCTCATGCTGAGGCGCCGAGCGAGAGCTCGGCCTCGAAGCACGCCGGAACGGTCGATCCCACGGCACCGGCCTGCCGGGAGAAGCGTCGCGGCGTGCTTCGAGGCTGCTGGCGCAGCACCTCAGCATGAGGACCGTGATGATCGTTGGAACAGGCGGTCGAACGGTTCCAGGTCTTCCTGCCGGTCGGCGCAAGGGGCCTTTGAGGCGCTTCGCCCTGCTCGGCACGGTGGCTCCGCTCGCAGTAACGACGAGGCCCCAGATGCCACGGGGGCTGCCCGGATCGCGTTGACCGCACTCGGGCACCCGCTCATCCTGCCGCGGCCATGTCCTGCTTCACCGGCCTGTCCGCCTTCCCCATCACCCCCGCCTCGCCCGACGGCCAAGTGGATACGGCGGCGTTGCGCGCGCTGATCGCGCCGCTCGCCGCCGCGGGCGTCGATTCGATCGGGCTTCTCGGCAGCACCGGCACCTATGCCTATCTCTCCCGCGCCGAGCGCCGCCGCGCCCTCGATGCGGCCCTCGACGCGGCGGGCGGCCGGGTGCCGGTCATCGTCGGGATCGGCGCCCTGCGCACCGACGAGGCGGTGGCGCTGGCCCAGGATGCGCGGGCGGCGGGCGCCGCGGCGGGTCTCCTGGCCGCCGTTTCCTACACGCCACTGACCGACGAGGAGGTGTTCGAGCATTTTTGCGCCGTCGCGACGGGCAGCGGATTGCCGATCTGCATCTACGACAATCCCGGCACCACGCATTTCCGGTTCACGCCCTCGCTGGTCGGGCGGCTGGCGCAGGTACCCGGTCTTCGTGCGCTCAAGAGCCCCGCGCCGGATCCGGACACGGTGGCCGGCCATCTCGACGCCCTGCGCCGGGCGGTGCCCGCCGAGTTCCGGCTCGGCACCAGCGGCGACTGGAACGCGGCCGAGGCGCTGCTGGCCGGCGGCGAGGCTTGGTACAGCGTCGCGGCCGGGCTGTTTCCGGAAGCCTGCCTCGCGATCCTGCGGGCCGCGCAAGCCGGCGAGGCCGCGCGGGCGCGAGGGCTGAACGCGCGGATGGGGCCGCTCTGGGATCTCTTCCGGGAGTTCTCCAGTCTGCGGGTCATGTACGCGGCGGCCGGCCATCTCGGCCTGTGCCGGGCGGATCCGCCCCGACCGATCCTGCCACTGCCGGAGCCCGTCCGCCGGCGCGTGGCCGAGGTCGTGGACCGCCTCGCGCTCGCCTGATCCGGCCGCCGCGGGACAGTCGCGTCCGGCCGATCTTAAAGGTCGATTCACGCAGAACTGTTTGACTCTCCCTCAGAGTAAGTTCTGCGTAATCGAGTGCCATGTCCTCATCGGTCGCCGGCGCGCCGGACCTGTCCGGCCTCATCGAGCTCTCGCGCGACCCCGCGCTGGACCTGAAACCCGTGATCCTGCGGGTTCAGACCGATCTGTTCCTGACCGCCCCGGTCCACGACCGGGCCATCCTGCAGGCCTTCGAATCCCTCGCCGCGGGCCTGATCCCGACGGTGGACGAGGAGACTTTGCGCATCGTCGCCGACAAGCTCGACGGCTGCCCCGACGTGCCGGCCGGCGTGCGCGACGCGCTCGAAGCCCGCGGCTTTCTCGTGGCGCCGCCCCGCGAGGCGGGGTCGGAAGCGGAAGCCGACCGGGCCCTGGCCGAGAATCCCGGCGCGCTGATCGGCACCCGCGCGCTGGAACGCCTGCTCTCGCGTGCCCGCACCGACGCGGCGCTGGCCCGCACCCTGCTCGGCCGGCCCGACATTCCGCCCGCCGACCTCGCCCCCTTGTGGCTCTTCGCCGAGCCGGAGCAGCGCCGCGCGATCACGGAGGCCGTCGAGGCCACCGCGGCCCTGCGCCCGTGTCCGCCGGCGCCCCGCACGCTGGCGACGAGCCTCGTCGAGCATTCCCACGCCCGCGACCTGCAGGCCTTCGTCACCGCGCTCGGAAACGGGCTCGGCCTGCCGCCGAACTACCTCGGCGCCGCCGTCGATCCGGCCGCCCGCTACGACCTGCTGACCCTCGCCCTGCGGGCCGCGGATCTGCGCGAGGGCGAGGCGGTCTTCGTCTTCCTCACGCTCAACGACACCGTCGCGCGCTCGGTCGATCGGGTGTTCTCCCTCGTGACGCTGTTTCGCGAGACGAGCCGGGCCGCCGCCCGCGACCTGCTCTGCGCGATCCTCGGCGTGCCGGTGATGGAGCGCGCGGGCCGCGAGCACCAGCCGCTGCACGGCCCCGAGGCCAAGCGCGGCGCACCCGCCGCGGCCGAGCGCGGCGGCTTCCGCACCATGCTCCCGACGCGCCTGCGCCGCACGAGCTGAGATCTCGAAAAAACTACTCCGCGAGGGGCAGGCCGTGCCGGCCCTCGCGGTCGTCGATCTCGACGATCCAGAGATCGGAATCGAAGCGGATCTCCCGCGCGAGGCGCTCCTCGACATCCGGCGACGGGGCGGCGGCGAGGACGGCCGTGAAGCGGCGCTCGCCGTCATCCTCCGCCTCGATCAGGGCCTGGGGCGCCGGGCCGTAGAGGTCGGCGGTGCCGTCGAGCCGGTCGATCTTCACGAAGATCGCCCCGGCCTCCGCCGAGCCGCGGCGGCGCTGCACCGCCGGGATGCCCTCGCCGTTGAGGCGGCGCAGCTGCGCGGAGACCCAGAAATCCGAGCGAAGGCGTGGCATGCCGGGTTCATAGGCGCCCGCCGCCGCCGCGTCGATGGCGGCGGGGCATCGTCGACGCCGTCGGATGTTACCCGCTCGCCTTGGCGGTCATCTCGCGGGTCAGGGCGCGCAGGGTCGGCCCGGCGGCCTCGCCCTTCACCGGCAGCTTGCGGTCGCGCTCGAACTTCTCGATCGCCGCCTTCGTGCCAGGCCCCATCAGGCCGTCATCCTTGAGCGGGCCGTAGCCGAGCTTGGCCAGGGCGCGCTGGACGCGGATCACGGTCGGGTCGGGCTTCGGGCTCTCGGGCTTGCCCGCCTCGGCCTTCGCCTCGGTCTTGCGCTCCGCCTTGGGCGTCACCGAGGCGGTCGTCTCACCGGAGCGGAGCATGTCGGCGATGGCGTCGCGGGGGGCGGCCGGCACCTCCCGCACGGGGGCGGGCTTCGGCGCCTCCACCGCGCGGACTTCCCGGACCGGCGGCGCGGACCGCGCGGCCACCGGCTTCGGCTCGACGGTCGGCAGGATCGGCGCCGGATGCGGCCCGGCCTGGAGACCCATGGCGTTGACGCAGACGTAGATCGCTGCGCCGGCTCCGAGGACCGTGCCGAACACCCCGCCGGGATAGCGCAGGCAGAACCGCCCGGCCCCCGCCGCCGTGGAGGCGGCGGCGGCCCGCCAGCTGGACGCGGTCGGCCCGCGCGGCGCTGGCTTGCGGCGCGGCGACGTCGCCCCGCTTCGGCCGACGCGCATGTCACCGGGGACGACGATCTCGCGCTGGTCCCGTCGGGCGGGCAGCTCGCGCATCACTTGTCTCCTTCAGCTGGTCGCCGCGCTTCGTCCGATCGGCTCATCCGGCGCGGCGCATCGGTGTGTTCACGGGAAGCGGGGCGGGATCGAACAGGCCGACCGGCCGGCGGATCGGCTCGGGCGCCGGTTCCGGCGCCGCGGCGCCCCGCACCGACGTCCGGATCGGCGCCGGCTGGTTCGGCGCAGCGGCGTTCTTCGCGCCGGCGGATCCCGCCTTGGCGCGGCTGCAGTCGAGCGGCAGCGTCACGGTGACGGCCGTGCCCTTGCCCGGCGCGCTCTCGACGGAGACGGCCCCGCCGTGAAGCCCCGCGAGACCGCGCACCACCGAGAGGCCGAGCCCGGTGCCCTCGTGGGTCCGGCCGTAGCCGCCGCCGACCTGGAAGAAGGGGTCGCCGAGCCGCGGCAGGTCGGCCTCGGTGATGCCGATGCCGTTGTCGCTCACCACGATGTCGAGATAGGCCCCGCCCCGGCGCACCATCACCTCCACCCGCCCGCCGCGGGGCGTGAACTTCACCGCGTTCGAGATCAGGTTGATGAGCATCTGGCGGCAGGCGCGGGCATCGGCCACGAGGGTGAAGCCGGCGGGCACCGGGGCGCTCACCAGGGTGATGCCCGAGGCGTCGGCCTTGAGCCGCATCAGGTCGCAGCAGCCGCGGAGCAGCGCCTCGACGTCGACCGGCTCGGGCTGGAAGTCGAAATGTCCGCCGCGGATGCGGGAGATGTCGAGCAGCGTGTTCACCACGTCGAGCAGGTGACGCCCGGACTGGGCGATGATGCCGGCATATTCCCGCGACCGCTCCGGCGAGAGGCTCAGCGCGCCCTCCCCCGCCAGCACGTCCGAGAAGCCGATGATGGCGTTGAGCGGGGTGCGCAGCTCGTGGCTGACGGTGGCGAGGAAGTGGGTCTTCACCTCGTCGGCGCGCTCGGCTTCGGCGCGGGCGCGGTCAAGCTCCAGCGCGTGGCGGCGGTGCTCGGACACGTCGCGGGTCACCGCGACGACGGTCGAGCCGTTGGCGCCGGCCAGCGCCGCCTCGATCCGGTGAGCGCGCATCTCGGCGTAGATCGTGCGGCTGCCGTCGCCGCGGGGCGCGTCGAGGTGCAGGCGGAACGGCACCGTGGCCGGAGCGCCGTGGGCGGCGACGTCGCTGATCGCCTGGAGCAGCGCCGGACGGTCGCCGATATGCACCCGGTCGAGCAGGCCGTGGCCGCGCAGGCGGCTCGCCTCGGCGCCGACGAAGCGGGCGGCCGAGCCGCTCGCCTCCAGCACGCGGCCGTTGGCGTCGTGCCACGTCACGAGATCGTCGATGGCCGAGAGCAGCAGGCGGTCGCGGGCCTCGTTGTCCTGCATGCGCGTGCGCCACTCGCCCTCGCGGCGCATATGCTCCATCGCCTGCGCCGCGATGTGGCCGATGGCGGTCACGGCGAAGACCGGCATCACGACCGCGTTCGGCCAAGCGAGCGCGAGGCTTCCCACCGGCAGGTAGCCGCTCAGCGCGATCGCGAAGGCGCCGGCCACGGCGATGACCGAGGCGGCGACGGTGGCGCGGCGCGAGCCGGAGACCATCGCCTCCAGCGGAACCGCCACGAGCCAGATCGCCGCGGCCGAACTCGCGCCGCCGGTGAGCGCGGCGAGGCAGACGACGATGCCGGTCAGGCCGAGCGAGGACAGGGCGTGCGCGATCCAGAGCGAGCCGGTGCGCGACAGGACGACGGCGGCGACGAGCGGCAGGAACAGGCTCGCGATGGCGATCGCCTCGATGCCGCTGGGGACGCCGCGCCAGACGAGGTACGGCGGCAGGCCCGCCATCATCACGACGCCGGTGGCGAGCCGCGAGATCAGGAACCGCTCATGGCGGAAGCGCACGCCCGGCTCGCCCTGAACGGAGGCGTGGACCAGCCCGGCGAGGCGGGCATCGAAGAGGGAGGCAAGGGTACCGTCTTTACGCAACACCACCACGCACAGCGCAGGTCTTGACCCTCAGAAACGGGTGACCCGCGCCCCTCGACTGCTCGTTACGAACTTCGAGGGAACCGTCGCAGAGCCGGTTTAAGCGAGGATGAAAAGGGTCGCTCACTTGCCGCCGACCGCGGCGCCGACCGACCTCGTCCGGCCCGCCGATCCCCGTTCTTCACAGTGCCCGGGTGGGGCCGGGGCGCTGCCCCGCAGAGGGTAAACCGGGCGCCGAGAGGGCGGGCCCGAGGGCGAAAAGGCTTCGTTCACCACGTCGGCGTTTTGGGCCGGCGCACTTCACCCGGCGGTGCCGAGACGATGGCAGGATCGGGCCATCGACCCCCGCCGGCCAAGCCGGCGACGCCGTGCCCGTGGAACCGGATCGATGTCGTTTCTCCTGCGCGCCGCCCTCGTGATCGGCGCCCTCACCTACTTCGCGCTCCAGCGACAGGAGGGGCCATCGTCGATCCCGCCCCGGGCCGCCACCGCGGGGGTCGCGACGGGCGACGCGATGGATCGCCTGACCACCGGCGGCATCGGCGCACTGGTGAACGCCGTCAACGCCCTGCCGCCGGAGACCCGCGAGCAGGTGACGCGGGCGGGGGCGGATGCCATCGCCCGGCAGATCTCGGGGACCCTGGCCGGGCCGGTCGCGCCGCGCCCCTCCGCCGACACGCTCTCGGCCAGCGACCGCCAGCCGTCGTGGCGGGGACCCGCACCGCATTGATCTCGGTTCTGGCGTGATGCGGCGGCGCTCCTATAACGGACGGGTGCCGCCGGCCGGGAGGAGCGACGATGTTCGGCTTCGGAAACGAGTACGAGGGCTTGGCCTTCTGGCTGCCGCTGGTCTGGGCCGGCCTGCTGGCGCTGGCGGTGGCGATGTACGTCGTCATCGACGGCTTCGACCTCGGGGTCGGCATCCTGTTCACCGCCGCGCGGCCCGGCAACTGGCGCGACCGGATGATGCTCTCGGTGGCGCCGATCTGGGACGGCAACGAGACCTGGCTCGTGCTCGGCGGCGGCGGGCTGTTCGCGGTGTTCTCGGTCGCCTACGCGATCCTGCTGCCGGCGCTCTACCTGCCGATCATCCTGATGCTGATCGCCCTGATCTTCCGCGGCGTCGCCTTCGAGTTCCGCTTCAAGGCCGAGCGCTCGCAGGTGGTGTGGGACAATGCGTTCCACTACGGCTCGCTGATCGCCACCTTCGC
This sequence comes from Methylorubrum podarium, assembly GCF_040270385.1. NCBI lineage: Bacteria > Pseudomonadati > Pseudomonadota > Alphaproteobacteria > Hyphomicrobiales > Methylobacteriaceae > Methylorubrum > Methylorubrum podarium. Next base: position 27,799 of record NZ_JBELQE010000033.1, read on the forward strand.
GCAGGGCATGGTGCTCGGCGCCTTCGTCCAGGGCTTCCAGACCCAGGGCCGGGCGTTTTCCGGCGGCACGTTCGACTGGCTCACGCCCTTCAGCGTCATGACCGGCATCGGCCTCGTCTGCGGCTACGGCCTGCTCGGCGCGACGTGGTGCGTGATGAAGACCTCGGGCGAGCTGGAGATCTGGTCGCGGATCAAGGCCCGGCAGTTCCTGATCGGCACCGTCGTCTCGATGGCGATCGTCAGCGCCTGGGTGCCGTTCCTCGGGCTCCACATCCAGTGGCGCTGGTTCTCCTGGCCGAACCTGCTGTTCGTGGCGCCCGTGCCGCTGCTCACCGCCTTCGTCTGCTGGCGGATCCTGAAGGCCCTCGACGACGGTCGCACGGTCGCGCCCTTCCTGCTCTCGATCGCCCTGTTCCTGCTGGGCTTCCTCGGGCTGGCGATCAGCCTGTTCCCCTACATCGTGCCGCCGAAGCTCACGATCTGGCAGGCCGCCAACGCGACCTCGGCGCTGCAATTCGCCCTCGTCGGCTACTCGGTGGTGATGCCGCTGACGCTCGCCTACACGGCCTACGCCTACTGGGTCTTCCGCGGGAAGATCGAGGAGAACCCGAACGCGGCGAGCTACCATTGACGGTTCGCCGCCTCCTCTGGTTCGCCGCCCTCTACGGCCTGAGCCTCGTCGCCTTCACGGCGCTGGTCTACTTCATCCGCGCCATCGCGCGGTGAGGCGGGCCGCGTCTCACAGGCAGAGGGGAAGGGCCGCGCGCAGCCAGAGCCCCACGCCCTCGCGGGCCCAGAGGAGCGCGCCGGCCAGCGTCAGCGCGCCGAGAAGAGCGAGGACGACGAGTTCCTCCCGCGCGCTCATGCCGGCCTCGCCTGCGCGTCCCGGCGCATCAGGGGCACGTCACGGATCGGCAGGTTGAGGAGGCCGGCGAGGAGTGCGATGCCGATCGAGATGCTCCAGGCCAGGTCGTAGGAACCGGTGCGGGTGAAGATGTAGCCCGCCCCCCAGGCGCCGAGGAAGGCGCCGACCTGATGGCTCATGAAGACGATGCCGAACAGGGTCGAGAGGTAGCGCACGCCGAAGATCTGCCCGACGAGACCGCTCGTCAACGGGACGGTGCCGAGCCAGAGGAAGCCGATGGCGCAGGCGAACAGCGTCGCGGTGAGCGGGGTGAAGGGAGCCAGGAGGAACAGCGCCATCACCGCGGCGCGGGCGACGTAGATCCACGACAGCACGTACTTCTTGCGCAGCCGGTCCGCGGCGACGCCGAAGGCGTAGGAGCCGAGGATGTTGAACAGGCCGATCAGCGCCAGTGCGCGGGCGCCGATCCCCGGATCGAGGCCGGCATCGGTGAGGAAGGCCGGCAGGTGGGTCGAGACGAAGGCGATGTGGAAGCCGCAGACGAAGAAGCCGGCATTGAGAAGCCAGTAGCCGCGATGGCCCGCCGCCTGTCGCAGGGCGGCGGCGAAGCCGATTTCGCCGGCCCCGGACACCGCCCGCGCCGCGCCCGCGGCGGGATCCCGGACGAGGCCGACGGCGAGCGGGACCATCAGCGCGGCGAGCCCCGCGGCGGCAGCCAAGGCCCCGCGCCAGCCGAGTCCCTCCACCGCGATCTGCGTCGCCGGAACGAGCAGGAACTGCCCGACCGAGCCGCCCGCCGTGACGATGCCCGCGGCCGCGCCCCGCCGCCCCGGCGGCATCAGGGGCACGACCGCGCCGAGCACGACGACGAAGGTGACGCCGGTCATGGCGAGGCCGACGAGGAAGCCGAGCGTGACGGTGAGGCCGAAAGCCGAGGACACGAGGGCCGCCGAGGCGAGGCCGACGGCGTAGAGGAGACCGCCGGCGGCGGCGACGCGCCCGGGACCGTGCCGGTCCGCCATCGCGCCGACGAAGGGCTGGGCGAGCCCGAAGATCAGGTTCTGCACCGCCATGGCGAGGCCGAAGCTCTCCCGCCCGACGCCGAGATCGAGCTCGACCGGCCGCATGAACAGGCCGAACCCCTGGCGGATGCCCATGGCGATGGTGACGATCACGGCGCCGCAGGCGAGCGCGATCCAGGGGGACGGTCGGCGAAGATGGAGGGGGAGGGTCAAGGTCATGCGTCCGGAAAAGCCGGCCGGGATCATAGTCCGTCCCCCCGGCGCCGCAGAACCGGCCCGCACCGCATACCGGATCACGCGGCGGGAACGAGCCTCGAGCGTGTCGCCGAGGTCACCCGTCCGCCCCGTTCGCCTCCGCCACCGTCGCGCGCGTAGCCTTGCCGCCCCCGGCTCCGCTAAGGTCGACCCGATGATGCGTGGATACCGGCGGGCGGCGAACGGTTCGGGATGACGGCGCAGGGACCGGACAGGCCGGGCGAGGACGGAACCGAGACTCGCGCGGCGGCGCGCGAAGCGGCGCGGGCGGCTGCCCTGCTCGCGCGCCAGCTCGGCCGGCTGGCCGGCAGCGCGGGGCGCAGCGCATGGCGCAGCGGCACCGCCGCGGCCAGGGACGCAGCCAAGGGGGCGGCAGAGGGGACGGCGCCGGTCCTCGCCCGGACCGCGGACCGCTTCCGCTCCACCGGACATCGCGCCCCGCCGGCCGTCCCCACCGCGGATCCGTCGCCGGGCATCCGGCCGGACGCAGAAGACCGTGCCGCCGACCGGCCCGTCGGCCGCGCGCCGCGCCGCCGCCGACCCTGGCTCATCGGAGCGGCCGTCCTCCTCGGCCTGCCGCTGGTGATCCTGGCCGGATACGTCTTCGCCGCCTTCGCCACCCTGCCGCCGCTCGGCGGCGTGGCGCCGGAGGCCGCCCAGCGCGCCCTCGTGGTCGAGGCCGAGGACGGCCGGTCCTTCGCCACCCGCGGCGCGTTCCAGGGCGAGAAGCTCACCGAGAAGACGCTGCCGCCCCGGCTCGCCCAGGCCATCGTCGCGATCGAGGACCGGCGCTTCTACAGCCACTGGGGCATCGACCTGCGCGGCATGGCCCGCGCGCTGTGGCGCAACGCCACCGGCGGCGGCGTGCGCGAGGGCGGCTCGACCATCACCCAGCAATATGCCCGGCTCACCTCGCTGACCCAGGAGAAGACGCTCCGGCGCAAGATCCAGGAAGCCTTCCTGGCCCTGCGCCTGGAGAGCACGCTGTCGAAGCCCGAAATCCTCGTCGGCTACCTCAACACCGCCTATTTCGGCGCCGGCGCCTACGGGGCGGACGCGGCGGCGCGGCGCTATTTCGGGCACGGGGCCGAGAAGCTGACCCTGCCGGAGGCGGCGATGCTGGCGGGCCTGGTGCGCGCGCCCTCGCAGCTCGCGCCGACCCGCAATTTCGGCGGTGCCAAGGAGCGCGCCGACCTCGTGCTCCAGGCGATGGTCGAGACCGGCGCGATCAGCCAGGCCGAGGCCGACAAGGCGCGCGCGGAGAAGCTGGCCCTGCACACGCCGCCCGAGACGCCGCCCGGCACCAACTACTTCCTCGACGCGGTCCAGGGCGAGGTGAAGCGGCTGACGCAGGAGCCCGGCGACGTTACCGTCCGCTCGACCCTCAACCTCGATCTCCAGAGCCTCGCCGAGGGCGTGCTCGCCCGCCGCCTCGACGGCGAGGGGGGCAAGAAGAAGGTCGGCCAGGGCGCGCTGGTGGCGATGGCGCCCGACGGGGCCATCCTCGCCATGGTGGGCGGGCGCGACTACGAGGACAGCCAGTTCAATCGGGCGATCCAGGCCAAACGGCAGGCCGGCTCGCTGTTCAAGCTGTTCGTCTACCTCGCGGCCTACGGGAAGGGGTACTTCCCCGACAGCGTGCTCGTCGACCGCCCGACCCAGATCGGCGAGTGGGAGCCGCAGAATTCCAACAACCGCTTCCGCGGCGCGCTGCCGCTGCGCTCGGCCTTCGCGCTCTCGGTCAACACCATCGCCGCGCAGCTCGGCGAGGAGGTCGGCCCGCCCGCGATCATCGCCGAGGCCCGCCGTCTCGGCGTGCAGTCGGACCTGCCGAACGTGCCAAGCCTCGCCCTCGGCACCGCCGACGTGACGCTCGTCGAGATGACCCGCGCCTATGCCGGCGTGCTCGGCTCCGGCGTGCCGGTGGAGCCCTATCTCGTCCGCACGGTCCGCGGAAACACGCCGCAGCCGCTCTACCAGCGCCCGGCGCCGAAGCCCGGCGCGCCGATGGACGCGCAGGTGCAGTCGATGATGCTCGACTCGCTCCAGGCGGTGGTGGAATCCGGCACCGGCAAGGCCGCCCGGGTCAACGGCCTCGCGGTCGGCGGCAAGACCGGCACCAGCCAGGATTACCGCGACGCGTGGTTCGTCGGGCTGACGCCGGACATGATCGTCGGCGTCTGGGTCGGCAACGACGACAACGCCCCGATGAACAAGGTGACGGGCGGCGACATCCCGGCCCGCGTCTTCCACGACTTCGTGGAGCGGGCGCAGAAGGTGCTGAAGGGCCGCAAGCGCCCCGCCCCCTCCGCGGCCCGGGCCGAGCCGGCCCCGGCCAGCGCCGTGGCTCCCGCCCCCACACCCGCCGCCGGCGAGGTGCGCGGCGTGCCCGATGTGGTCGATACCGGCACGCTGACGATCCGCGGCCGCAGGGTGCACCTGCTCGGCGTCGTCGGCGAGGGCGGCGCGCTCGCCCGCCAGCTCGCGCGCTACCTGCGCCGCCGCGAGGTGATCTGCTCCGGCGACCCGTCCTCCGCCCGTTGCCGCCTGGACGGCGACGACCTCGCCGCCCTCATCGTCACGGCCGGCGGCGCACGGGCGAGCGAGGACGCGCCGCCCGATCTGATCGAGGCCGAGGATCAGGCCCGCGCCGAGCGCGCGGGGTTGTGGCAGCGGGAGCGGTGAGACGCCTGATCGCTTCGGTTTTTCCTCCGTCATCGCGAGGCGAAGCCGAAGCGATGACGGAGTCCGGCAAAGCGCGGAGCGATCGACCGGAGACGGAATGAGAGGCACCGCGCGGACCCTGACGCACACCGTGCCTGGTCAGGGCGTGCGGCAGGCCATCGCCGCCGTCGCCTCGACCACGCTGAGCGCCCGGCGTCGAACCTCCAGGGAGACACGCGGGCTGTCGGCGACGACCGAGGCCTCGCGCTTCAGCGTCGCGTCGCAGGCGCAGGACTTGTAGCCGCTGGTGTCGTAGCAGCTATCGTGGCGCATGCAGGCCGCGTCGAGTTCGTCGGTCGGAGGCGCCCCGTCGGCGCGCTGACCCTTCCCGCAATAATTGCCGTGGAACAGCTCTTGGCCGGCGACGACCTTGTCGAGATCGCCGCTCGGCGGCGTCGGTGCCTCGGCCTGTCCGCCCGGGTTGAGGTCGTTGGCCGGGCCTCCCGCCCGGGAGCCCGACCCGCGCAACGTCTTCGGGATGCCGGAGCTTCCGCCGGGCTCGTTCAGGGCTTCCGCGGCGCGGGTGTTCGGATCGGAGAGGTCCGGCAGCGGCGGGGGCGGCCCCGGGCGAGGCTCCTCCACCTCCACCGTCGCGGCGGGCGGTTCCTCCGTCACGACTTGCGCCGAGAGATCGTGCGGGCGGGCCAGAAGTACCAGCCCGAGCACCACGAGAAGGTAGGGTTTCATCGTGTCCCCTGAAATGCGGACCGATCAACTTTGAGCCCGGCAATTCCGTTCCCAGAATCCACGCCTCCCGGGCACGGAATGGAACCCTCCTCGAAGAAGAGGCTGTGGTTGACGGCAGGATCGCGAGCGAAATCGCCGGCGGCTCTGTACGACGACGCGCCCGTGCAACGGTTGGAGACCCAGCGACGTTCTCGCCTTCGGCCCAGAGCAGCTGGGTATTCAAGGAGCAGACCATGCTGGTACGTTTTGGGCTGAGCGTCGTGCTGACCGCGTTGGCCGGGAGTGCTGCGTTGGCCGCTCCGATGACGGACGAGGACAGGGCGGTCCTGCAACAGCAATGTGCCGGTGACTTCACGACCTTCTGCGCCGGCTTGCCGCCGGAGGATGGGCCCGAGACCCAGGCCTGCTTCCAGAAGAACATGTCCCAGCTGTCCCCCGGCTGCCGGAGCGCCATCCAAGCCTACAAGAAGAAGGGCTGACGATCCGCGGCCGGATGCGGCCGGTCACGCAGGCGACGCCACGATGGACGGCAGCGGTACGCCTCTGCCGTCCGGTTTATATCCTCAAACTAATTCAGACCAACTCTTGAATATAAACCCGATTATGAGTACAATACAGCACAATTATATCATATAGTTTGACGATGATCTCAGCTCATTTTGCAATTCTCGGGCAATGCGGAAACTGTGATACGTCATGCGCCTGATCACTTCGGTTTCTCCCCCGTCCTTGCGAGGCGAAGCCGCGGCAATTCAGGGCTCCGCACTCTTTCGGAAATGTTGCGACCTGGATCACTTCGCCTCCGCCTCGCGATGACGGGAGTGGGCAGCGCCCAAGGTGATCGGCCGGAAACCGTCTGATTTCTCTCGATCAGAGCGTTCAGGCTATCGCGGATCGCGCGAGAGGGTGACGAAGATTGGCGCGCGCCCTGGGGGAGCATCGTTGGGCAAGGCAGCATATCCGAAGGGCCGGGAAGCGCTGCTGCTTCTCGGTTTGATACCCATCCTCATCCTCGGCGCCGTCGCGGCATACTATCTGACGCGGCCCACGACCTTGACCATCGCCGTCGCCCCGAACGGGGGGACCGAGCCGGCCTTGTTGCGGGCCTACGCCGACGAACTCGCCCGCAGACGGTCCGGTATCCGCCTGAAGGTGATTCCGTTCGACGGCGTGCGCGAGAGTGCGGAGGCGCTCAAGGCCGGAAAAGCCGATCTCGCGGTGGTCCGCCCCGATGTCTTGATGCCAGGCAACGGCTTGACCCTCGTCGTCCTCAGGGAACTCGCCATCTTCGTTTCGGCGCCGAGCGCGGCCGGCATCACCGGCTTCGCGAACGTCGCGGGCAAGCGGCTCGCTATGCTGGCCGGCCGAACGGCCGACAGGATGCTCGTCGGCAACCTCGCGGCCCATCACGGCCTGGCGCTTTCGGCCGATGCCGAGACCGGCGTCGTCCCTCCGAATGCCGTCTCCCTCGTGCCGGTGGAGGAAGCCGAGATCGGAGCAGCCCTCCGGACCGGGCGCATCGACGCGATGATGCTGGTCACCACGCCGACATCGCCGGCCGCGCGGCGCGTCGTCAGCCTCGTGCAGGAGGCGAGCGAGGAGGATGCCGCGACGATCGTCGGACTCGCCGACGCGGGCGCGGTCCTGGCCCGCTGGCCGCGCCTGCAAGCGGTCACGATACCGGCCGCCCTGTTCGGCGGAAATCCGCGCCTGCCCGCCGAGGATGTCGCGACCGTCGGCTCGTCCTATCGCCTGATGGCACGCGCCGACCTGTCGCGCAGCGTCGCCGCGGAGGTGACGCAGCACCTGTTCGAGATGCGCGCGGCCCTGGCGGATGAGGTCACCGCCGCGGAGAGCATCACGCACCCGGTCTACGAGGACACCGCGGACGCCACCAGCGCCCGCCTCCCCATCCATCCCGGTGCGCTCGATTACTACGAACGCGAGCAGGAGACGTTCATCGAGCGCTACGAGAGCTGGATCTACCTCGTCGCGATCCTGGCCGGCGGCGTCGGCTCGACGCTCGCTTGGCTGCGGCAGCGCCTCGGACGCATCCGCCGGGAGCGGATCGAGGTAGCGACCTCCCGCCTGCTGGAACTTCGTTCCGAGGCCCGACGCGAGACGAACAGGGGGCGCCTGGAGGCCATGGCCGCCGAGATCGACGACCTCGCGGCCAGCATCGCGCGCCATGCCCTGAATCGGCCGACGGAGCCGCGGACCCTGGGCGCAGCGAACGTCGCCATCGAGGCGGCCCGTTCGACGGTCCGGCGCGGCCTGGTCCGCGAGGATCCGCCGAAGAATCCGCAGGACGCGACGTGAGTTCTACCGGAACGGCGGCTCGTCGAAGCTCCGGAGCTTCCTCGAATGCAGCCCCGCCCGGTCCGAGCGCAGGGCGTCGAGGGTGGCGAGGCCGATCTGGAGGTGCTCCGCCACCGCCCGCTCGTAGAAGGCGTTGGCCGCGCCCGGCAGCTTGATCTCGCCGTGCAGCGGCTTGTCGGAGACGCAGAGCAAGGTCCCGTAAGGCACCCGCAGGCGAAAACCCTGGGCGGCGATGGTGCCGCTCTCCATGTCCACCGCGATCGCCCGCGAGAGGTTGATGCGCCGCCGCTCCTGGGTGAAGCGAAGCTCCCAGTTACGGTCGTCGTAGGTCACGACCGTGCCCGTGCGCAGGCGCCGCTTCAGGGCGTCGGCCCGCTCGCCGGTGACGGCGGCCGCCGCCGATTGCAGGGCGATCTGCACCTCGGCCAATGCCGGCACCGGGATCTCGGGCGGCACGAGGTCGTCGAGGATGCGGTCGCGGCGCAGGTAGCCGTGGGCGAGCACGTAGTCGCCGATGGTCTGCGACTGGCGCAGGCCCCCGCAATGGCCGACCATCAGCCAGCAATGCGGGCGCAGGACCGCGAGATGGTCGGTGATGGTCTTGGCGTTGGAGGGACCGACGCCGATGTTGACCAGCGTCGTGCCCTGGGGCGCCCCGTCCGGCCCCCGCCCGACGAGGTGGTAGGCCGGCATCTGGTACTTGTGCCAGGGCGAGGCGGCGATCAGCGCCGCCGGGTCGGCCGAGGCCGCCTCGGCGCGCTCGACCACGATCCCGCCGGGCAGCACCAGCCGCTCCCCCTCCCCGGCCGCCAGCCGCTCCAGCCCGTGGCGGACGAAGCCGTCGACGTAGCGGTGGTAGTTGGTGAGCAGGATCCAGGGCTGGATCTCGCGCCAGTCCGAGCCGGTATAGTGGACGAGCCGGCGCAGCGAGTAGTCGGTGCGCACCCCGTCGAACAGGGCGAGCGGGCGCGGATCGCCGGGATTTTCGAGCCACAGCCCGTCGGCCACCTCGTCGCCGACGACGGAGAGGAGCGGCACCGGGAACAAGGTGGCGAGGTCGCTGGCGCTGACGCCGCTGCCGCCGAGATCGGTGCCGGGCTCGACGATGTAGGGGTAGGGAATCTCCTGGGCCGAGAGGCCGACCTCGATGCCGGCGCCGTAATCGCGCACCAGCGGCCGCAACTGCTCCAGCAGGTAGGCGCGGAAATAACCGGGCTGCGTCACCGTCGTCGCGTAGAGCCCCGGCGCCTGGAACTTGGCGGTGGCCCGGTTGAGCCGCGGCAAAGGCCCCGTCGGCTGGTAGGTCAGGCGCAGCTCGGGATAGCGGAACTGAAGCCGCTCGGTCGCGTCCGGCGGGATCCGGTGTTCCAGGTAGCGGTTCAGCGCCGCCTGGAGCGCCTGGGTCGCGCCCGCATGCAGCGTTTCGAGCCGATCCACGGCCGTCTCCGCGTCGGGGACGGCCTCCATCGGCCGCAACTCGTCGATGACCATGTGCCCTCCCCGCTCGCCCCACGGTGTCTACACCGGCGCGGGCGGCGAGACGAGCGAGCGGCGTGCCAAGGGACATACCGAGGGACATGCCAAGGGACGTGCCAAGGGGCCCGCAGGGACGCTGTCCACTGGCCTTGCGGCGGCAGCGCGCCGGGGTGACAAGGCGTCGTCGGACAGCGGGGCGAGCGAGGGCGGATGAACGAGGATGTCGAGCGGCGCCCCGGCGAGGAGGCGATCCCGCTGCCGGCCGATTACGATGCGGGCCTCTACTTCATCGGCCGGGTGCGCACGCCCTGGAAGACGCGGTCCGAGTGCCCGAAGAACGGCACGCAGACGGACGCGATCTGCACCCTCGAGGTCGAGACGCCGTATCGGCCGGCGCTCCAGAACCTAGAGGGCGCCACCCACCTGATCGTGCTCTACTGGATGGACCGGGCGGCGCGCGACCTCGTGCGCCAGCAGCCGCGCCACGCGACGGGGAGCCGCGGCACCTTCTCGCTCCGCTCGCCGGCGCGGCCGAACCCCATCGCCCTGGCCGTGGTCGAGCGGCTCGCCATCGCCGACGGCACCGTCCGCGTGCGCGGCCTCGACTGCCTCGACGGCACGCCGCTCCTCGACATCAAGCCCTACTACGCCTCGACCGACAGCCGGCCGGAGGCGCGGGTCGATCGCGCCGGCACGGAGACAGGGGCGGCGTCGTGATCGGGCAAGACCGGGACGCCTACCGCTCCGCCGGCTCCGCACCGGATCCCGGCTTCGCCGTCAGCCGGGCGAGGGCGCGCAGGTAGACCGGTTTGACATGGGCCTTGTAGGTCCGCCGGGCCCAGCCGCGCCCCCGCCGGAACAGCGTCTCGGCCAGAGCCGTCAGCCGGCCGCGCACGGAGCCGCCGGGGGAGACGTCGATCAGGAGGTCGGCGATCTCGCGCCGCTCCGGCCAGAGCTGGGCCAGCGCCGCCGAACTGTCCCGGTTGCACGAATCGAAGCTCTCGACGGCCCCGTCCGCGAAGACCGTCTCGGTCGTCGCCTCCATCAGCAGCGAGCCGGGCCCCCATTTCGCGTAAGTCTCGTCATAGGCCATCTTCCAGCCGAAGGCCGTGCGGCCGGATCGCAGCCAGATGTTCATCGCGATCGCCCGGCCGTCGAGGCGCAGGGCCTCGATCCCGGCGCAGCCGTCCCGCGCCAGCCCGGTGATCATCGTCTGGGCGAAGGCGCGGAGCGGGGGCGCGTTGCGGATCGCCCGTCCGCGCCGGCTTGTCCGGCCCTTCCAGCCGGCGGCCTCCAGATCGAGGAATTCCTGGAAGGCCATGCTGACCTCCTCCGGCCTGCGGTAGCTGACCTGACGCAGTTCGCCGCGCTCCGCGAGCCGCTTGCGCTGCCGCCGCAACTCGGCGCGCCGCTTCGATGACACCGCGCCGGCCGAGGCGGGGTCTCCCGCGCCCGGCGCGGTGCGGACAGCGCGCTGCCGGCGCTCGATCGCGACGATCCTCGCCCCCCGCCGGCCGGCCGCATCGAGGAGGGCGGGGAAGCCCGGCCCGTCCGTCGCGATCTGGTTGGCGCAGATCAGCTTCGGCAGGCCGGCATTTCGGGCGATCGCCTCCAGCATCGCCGACAGAGCCTCGACCGCGTGGTCGCGGTCGAGCACGGGCGAGCCGAGGAACGTCAGCGAATTGCACGGTGCTTCCAGGGTCCGGATCGGCAGGCGCGAGGACGGGCGGGCACCGACGAGGAGCCACACGCCGATCAGCCCGGCCCCTCCCCCGGCGCGATGGGACCAGGCGAGGAGCACGTGCAGCGGCGTCTCGGTCACCGTGTACATCGCGCCGGCGACGGCGGGCTCCATGAACACGTTCGGCTCGGCGCACCGCTCGACCAGGCGACGCCATTCCGCGGCGAGCGAGCGGAAGCGCGGCGCCGTGGCGAACTCGACGGAGACGTTCGGCCGGGATGGTGCCGGATCGTCCGCGATCGGGGCGGAGGGAGCCTCGGCCGGGTGCAGGCTCTTGAAGTCGCCGCTCGAATCCATGGACGGCCTCTCCTCGGCGACGCCGTCGCCGCTCCGTGTCGCTTCATCCGAGAACGACGACAAAGCCGCGCTCGAAGCACGCGTTCTTGAGGGGTACATCCGGATGCGCCGACCGGCGGCCGCGCCGTCACAGGAGCTGCCCGCCGGCCAGCCGATAGCGGCCTATCGCGCTCTGGAACGCCGCCCAGGCGGAGATGGCCGGATCGCGGATGATGTAGCGGAGATAGGCCCGCTCGGCCCGGTTCAGGCGCCAGGGCGTGAGCAGGTTTCCGCACAGGCGGCGCGGCGAGCGGATCTTGAGCGTCTCGGGGTCCGCCGGACCGCCCTCCCCGTCGCGCAGACGGCAGCCGAGGGTGACGAAGTTCAGCCCCGCCAGCATCGCCACCTCCATGTGGTACCAGAAGCGCGGGTTGCACTCGATGAAGGCGATCCGGCCGTCGGGACTCCGCCGGATATCGAACCCGATCACCCCCCGATAGCGGAAGTGCTCGATCAACCGGCGGGCATGGTCGTCGATCTCGGGAGCCCGGATCTCCTCCAGCTTGGTGAGCGTTCGGCGGTAGGCGAACGACGCCACGATCCGCCCGGCATCGCACAGGTAGAAGCTGCTCAGCTCTTCGCCGGGGATGTATTCCTGGCAGATGATCGGCGAGTAGTTGAGATGCTCAGGGAGCTCCTCGACGGAATCGATCTTCCGCACGCCGTAGCCGCCCGACATCGCCGCCGGCTTCAGGATCAGAGGGTAGCCGAGGCGGTCGAGGTCGCGGCGCAGGTCCGCCATCGTCTCGAAGCGCCGCGTCGCGGGGACGGGAAGATCGAGTTCGGCGCAGACGCCGGCGAAGCGCCACTTGTCGTCGAGCGCATCGAACGTGTCCTGCGCCGGCACCGGATAGAACGGCGCCCCGATCTGATCGCCGTGGACGGACAGAAGACGCGTCGTCCGGCTGCAACTCGGCAGCACCAGATCGATGTCGTGGTTGGAACAAAGCCGCTGAATATCACCGAGATCGGAGGGCTGGAGGTTGGAGAAATCACCTTTGAACGGAATAAATCGCTCACAAAATCTTGAGCGCTTCAGCAGATGCGCGTCATCTTCACCGAGAACATAGACTTCATCGAAGCATTCGCTCGTGCATCGCAGAACTCGATACTGGATGCGCGGGCCACTGGCCAAGACAAGCGCGCGCTTCATGATAAAGCCTCACGTCCGATCATCTCTGAGCAGGCAGAGAACGGACTCATCATTGCGTTCTATGGTCGTCGGTTTCTGACCATCTATGTTTGCGTGAAAATTAACGTCAACAACGCTGAGGCAGCAGGGCCGAAAATTGTAACAGTTCTATACTGATGCGCGCGCGGGATAAATCGAGTTAGAACTCAATCTCCGCTTCCCGGCCCCGTCGAAAGCCGAGGCCGATCCGGAGACCGCGCCTCTTTATCGCCGCGACAGCTTCTCCAGGGTCAGCGGGTCGGGTTCGCCGTCGAAGAACGTCGCGAGCGCGCGGGTGAAGTCGGCCGCCTCCGGATCGGCCTGCGCGAACAGCGTCATGGAGGAGCGGAACTTCACGTCGTCGGGCGCGCCGAACAGGGCATGGGCCGAGCGGTCCTCCCAGGCGTTCGCCGCCCGCGTGCAGGTTCGCAGCCTGTCGCCGAGCAGCGGGTGGGCGAGATAGGCTTGCGCCTCGGCCAGCGAGCCGATCGCGTAGCGACGGGCCATCGCGCTCGAACCGAGCCCGGCGATCTGGGGGAAGATGAACCACATCCAGTGGCTCCGCTTGCGCCCGCCCCGCAGTTCCGCGAGAGCGCCCTCGTAGACGCCGTCCTGTGCCTCCACGAAGCGGTTCAGGTCGAAGGCGTCGTCCATGGTCGGCCCCATCCTCGGTACGCGGGCGATCGCCTCGCGAGGCAGGACAAACCGGCGGCGACGGGCGGCGTTCCTCAGGCGTGGGCCGCCAGCGCCTCGAAGACGAGGGCGTGGCGCGCGGCCAGCGCGTCGACGTCGCTGCCGTAGCCGCCGCCGACCACCGCGCAGAGCGGGACGTTCCGGGCCCGCGCGAGGCCGACCACGTAGCGGTCGCGGGCGCGCAGGCCGTCGTCGCTGAGGCAGAGGCGGCCGAGCCGGTCGTCGCGATGGGGATCGACGCCGGCATTGTAGAAGATCAGGTCCGGCGCGAAGTTCTGGACGAGGCCGGGCAGGCGCGCCTCCAGCACGGCGAGGTAGTCCGCGTCGCCCAGCCCGTCGGGCAGGCCGATATCGAGGTCGCCCGGCACCTTGTCGTGCGGATAGTTGCGCTCGCAGTGGATCGAGAGCGTGAACAGGTCCGGCTCGCGGGAGAGGCAGTCGGCGGTGCCGTCGCCCTGGTGCACGTCGAGGTCGATGACGAGCGCCCGGGTGATCGCCCCCTCGCACCTCAGGGCGAGGGCGGCCACCGCGACATCGTTGAACACGCAGAATCCCGCCCCGCCGGCGCGCCGCGCGTGGTGGCTGCCGCCGGCCGTGCTGCCGGCGAGCCCATGGTCGAGGGCGAGACGCGCGGCGCGCAGGGTCCCCCCGGCCGAGGCGCGGGCGCGGGCGGCGACGCCCTCCGTCACGGGCAGGCCGATCGCCCGCTCGGTCGCCCGCGGCACCTGCTGGGCCAGCACCGCCCCGACGTAGTCCGGATCGTGCGCGCCCGACAGCAGGTCCGCGTCGGCGGGCTCCGGTGTGACGAAGCCGTTCGGCGCGAGACCGCGGGCGCGCAGGATCTCGGCGAGGCGGCCGTATTTGCGCATCGGAAAGCGGTGGCCCTCCAGCAACGCGGCCTCGTAGGCCGGATGGAACACGATGGGGATCACGGGATCGGCTCGGGACGCGGCTCGGAGTGTCACACGCCTGATAAGACGGCGCTGCTAGGGGCGTGATGGGGCGCGCCGTCGCGCCCGATGACACGATCGACGGGAGACGCCGCGCATGATCGCCCTGCCGGAGAGCGGCGCGTCCGCCGCCCTCGCGCTCTGCGCGGTTCTCGTCGCCGTCAATCTCGCGAGCCTTGCGGTGGCGGCCCTGCGCATCGGGCGCAAGGACACGGGCAAGGACACGGGCAAGCCGTCCGCCTTCCCCGCGGGCGCCCCCGTCTCGGTGGTGCGGCCCCTGCGCGGCCTGGAGGCGTTCAGCGAGGAGACCCTGCTGGCGAGCTTCCGGCTCGACCATCCCGCCTACGAGCTGATCTTCTGCGTGGCTGATGCGGGCGATCCGATCCTGCCGCTGCTGGAGCGGATGCGGTCGGCGCACCCGCAGATCCCCTCGCGGCTGATCCTCGGCGACGAGCACATCGGCGGCAATCCGAAGCTCAACAACTGCGTGCGCGGGTGGGACGCCGCCCGCCACGACTGGGTGATCCTCGCCGATTCCAACGTTCTGATGCCGCCCGACTACATCCAGCAGATGCAGGCGGCGTGGCGGACCGACAGCGGCCTCGTCTGCTCGACGCCGATCGGGTCGCGCCCGGCGAACTTCTTCGCCGAGGTGGAGTGCGCCTTCCTCAACACCCTGCAGGCCCGCTGGCAATATGCCGGCGAGGCGCTCGGCCTCGGCTTCGCGCAGGGCAAGAGCATGCTCTGGAACAAGCCGTTCCTCGACGCGCAGGGCGGCATCCGCGCCCTGAACGCCGAGATCGCCGAGGACGCCGCCGCGACCAAGCTCGTGCGCGCGGCGGGCAAGCGGGTCCACCTCGTCGCCGCGCCGTTCCGGCAGCCGCTGGGGCACCGCGACCTGGCGGAGGTCTGGTCGCGGCAGGTGCGCTGGGCGCGGCTGCGGCGGGTCACCTTCCCGCTCTTCTTCGCCCCCGAGATCGGCATCGGCGCCCTTTTGCCGCTGGTGCTGACGGGCCTCGTCGCGGGCACCGCCGAGGCCGCGCTCTGGCTCGTCGGGGCCGGGGCGCTCTGGTACGGCGCGGAGATGGCGCTCGCCGTCCGCGCCGGCTGGCACCGCTCGCCGCGGATGCTCGCCGCCTTCCTCGTCCGCGACGCCCTGCTGCCGGCGATCTGGGCTTGTGCCTGGGCCCGGACCGCCATCGTCTGGCGCGGCAATGCCATGGACATCCGCACCCGCGACGCCGCCCCGCTGGAGACGGGACCGAGCGCCGCCTGACCACGACGGCGCTCATCCTGTCGAGACCGGCCGGGCGTCACTCCTGACGTAAGCTGGTCTCCGCGCGGCCGAAGGGACGCGGTCGAACGGCCGGAGGCGGGCATCGCTCCAGCGCGATCATGCCGGGCGGCATCCGCGCGCGACGCGAGCCCCCATGGCGGAGCACGGTCAGCCGCTGCAACCGCGACATCGACCGCTCCCATGGTACCGCTTCGACAGAAATACCGTTTATTTGTAATACAAATTCGCCGTCCGAAGCGTTAATTGATCAATTTCTGAGCGCACTTATCGCACAGCATTATTTCAAACCCAACATAAGCTATCAAATAATCGCAATTCCGGCCGAGAAAGTCGAACCTCCAGCCCAATCCTCGGCGGAAAGAAGCCTGTTGCCAACGAAATCAACGACTCGCGTTGGGCGGCGGATCTGTTAAAAATGCTTTAAGCACCGCGAAATCGCTGTGTCGCCAGGGAGATCACACAGCGATGGCTTGGATGCCGTTCCGAAACGTGCTGCCGACGTCATCGGCCCAGCGCGACCGGGATGCGGAGCAGCGGCCGGCGCATCCGGAGCCGCTCCCCTCGCCGCGCCTGCCGAAGGCCGCCGTACCCGACCTGATGGAGGGCGCGCGGCGCCCTCGTCCCGCGCCGGAGCCGGCTGCGTCCACGCTCGATGCCATCGGTCAGCGGGACGAGGTCGTCCGGCAGCGCATCGATGCGATGGTCGACCGTCTGGAGGACCTTCGCAGCCTCCAGGACGATTTCACGCTGATCCTGCAGCCGCTGGCGAGCATCAGCAGCGAGCTGTCCAAAGCCAGCGTGCGCATCGCCGAGCTTGAGAGCACGCTGTCCCAGGAAGTCAGCGCCAATGGCGGCCTGCGCGACGAGGTCGTGGGCCTGTCCGCGAAGCTGTCGCGGATGAACAACGAGCTCGCGGATTCTCAGGCGCAGGCGAAGCGGACGCTGGAAAACCTGCGCGAACGCGATGCCGCGGTCGAGGCCTATCAGATCGATCTGCGCGACAAGCTGTCGGTCATCGAGAATCTGGAGCGCCAGCTCTTCTCCGAGGTCGAGCAGAACAAGGCCCTGGCGAGCGAGAGCCGGGCGCTGCGGCAGGAAGCGCAAGCCGCCGACAGCGCCCTGGCGCGGTCCGAGCACGAGCTGAACACGATCCGCGAGAAGAACAGCCTGCTGGAGGCAGACGGGCGCAGGCTCCAGCTTCTCAGCGAAGAGCAGGCGACGCAGCTCGCCGATCTCGATGCCCGCCATCGCGACCTGACGGCCACGGCCGAGGCGGACCGGCAGCGCCTGCGCCTGATCGAGACGCAGCTCGCCACGGAGATCTCCGTGCGGGAGCGGAACGAAGTCCAGCACGAGACGGAATTGGCCGCCCTGCGGAACGATCGCGCCAGCCTCGCGATGAAACTCGAGGCCGCCTCGAACCGCGCGGCCTCGACGGAGCAGTTGCTGGTGCAGGCGCGCAATCAGTTGCGGGACAAGGACGAGGAGTTCCGCTCCGTCGATCGCACCTTCAAGGAAGCGACGATCGCGCGCAGCACGCTGGAACGGCGTCTCGAAGCCCTGCAGGCCGATCTCGCCCGCCAGGCCGACCGGTTCCTGGAGATCCAGCGCGTCCGCGGCGAACTCGACAGCCGTTGCGACATGCTCAACAAGGCGCTGGCCGCCAAGGATGCCGCGATCGAGCAGACGATGAACCGCAACGCGGTCCTGAACGATCGTATCGAGCACCTGACCCATCGGCACGAGGCCGCCCGAGCCGATCTCGAGGCCTCCAATCGGCGGCTGATGGAAGAGTTGCAGAACGAGCGTTCGGAGCGGGCCCTGCTGCAGGGCGCCCTCGATATCGCCCGCGAGAGCCGGGCGACGCTTCAGAAGCAGCACGATGCCTTGAAACGCTCGGGGCGCCCCTGGCGCGAGCAGATGAACGACGAGGCCGAGGACGAGACCGCGCAGGCCTCGGCCGAGGAGGTCAGCAACGTCCGTCCGTTCACCTCCACGGGCAAGTCGGCCTCATCCGACGCCTCTCGTTGAAGAACAGCTGGAAGGATCGTTGAATGTCTGAGCAAGCTGCGAAGGACGCCCCTTCCTCCGGCAACTCGATTCTCATGCGGGCTTGGCAGGCCAATGTGACGCGACCGGGAGACAAGGTCATCACTTTCTCGCCGGCAGGCTCCGAGGGCGGATCGTCGTCCGAGGGAGGCGCGTCGCCGCCGCAGCGCGACTGGGTCTCGGCGATCGACCTCGTGCAGGAGGCGGCCGAGGCCATCCGGATCAGCGAAGAGCGCGCCGGCGAACTCGAGAACCAGTTGCGGAACGTCATCGCCCAAGCCGAGGACGAGGTGCGGCAGCTCCAGAAGACGATCGCATCGAACCAGGTTCTACTGGCCCAGGCGGAAGACCGCGCCCGCCGCGCCGAGGCGCGGGCGAAGGAGGCGGAAAGCTGGCTGGTGCGGATCCACGATGCCGTGTTCTCGGCCTTCGGCGCCAAGGCCAAGCCCGGCACCGCGGAGAGCGCGGACACCGGACAGGACACGCCCTGAGACGAGACAGCGCTTTCATGCATGTCGCGTGTTCCTGTCCGATGAGCAACGAGCCTCGTGTGCCGGTTCAACCGCCCGAACGGACCCTGTTCGATATCGAAGTCGGGCTGTGCGACGCGCTGGGTCTGGTGAAGCAGGCCGCGGACACGATCGATGATCTGCAGCGCTGGAAGGCGACGATCGAGCCGCAGGCGTTGAGCCTGATCCGGAGCGTCCAGCAGGAGCGCGACCGGTGGCAGCTGGAGCGAACGGCCCTGGCCGATGAGATCCGCGAATGCCGGCTGACGATCAGCGCGACGAAGACGGCCCTGCGGACGGCTCTCTCCGAGAAGGAGATCCTGCTGCGGCGCTATCACGACGCGAGAGCGGCGGCAGCCTCTTCCGAAGCGCGCGCCTGCGCGGCCGAGAATCTGCTCGCCTTCATCTATCAGACCTTCCAGGTCGAACTCGGCGGGACGTCCGGCGACGGCCCGATCCTCCGCCTTCCTCATTCAGCCGCCGGACGGGTCTCGCCCGAATAGCCGCCCCGCGCCGGGCAACGGCGTTCGGCCTCGCGGGTGCGTGAGGCGGCGTGCCCGACGCCACGGAAACGGCAACGCTCTTGCTTGGCCATTCTCCCATAGCCCTGCCTCACGCCTCGCCGGCGGATGCCTCACCGGAGGCCGCCCCATGGGCAGGGAATGCGGAGATGCCCGATGCCGAAGCCTTCGACCGCGCTCGATAAGAGCCTCAACGCCTTCCATCTCTGGGGCATCGCCGTCGGGCTCGTGATCTCCGGCGAGTATTTCGGCTGGAGCTACGGCTGGGCGCAGGCCGGCACCCTCGGCTTTCTCATCACGACCGTGTGCGTGGCCGCGATGTACGTGGCCTTCATCTTCAGCTTCACCGAACTCACCACCGCGATCCCTCAGGCCGGCGGCCCCTTCGCCTATTCCCTGCGCGCCTTCGGCCCCACCGGCGCGGCGGTGGCGGGCTACGCGACGCTGATCGAGTTCGTGTTCGCCCCGCCCGCGATCTCGCTCGCCATCGGCGCCTACCTCAACGTCCAGTTTCCCGGCCTCGACCCGAAGCACGCGGCGCTCGGCGCCTACCTGCTGTTCATGGGGCTCAACATCGTCGGCGTGCGCATCGCCGCCACCTTCGAGCTGGTCGTCACCGTGATCGCGGTCGGCGAACTCCTGGTCTTCATGGGCGTCGTCGCCCCGGCCTTCAGCCTCGCGAACTTCACCGCCGGGGGCTGGGCGGGCCAGGACGCGTTCGGTCCGGCCGCCATCGGCGGGATCTTCGCGGCGATCCCCTTCGCGATCTGGTTCTTCCTCGCCATCGAGGGCGTCGCCATGGCCGCGGAGGAGGCGAAGGACCCCAAGCGCACCATTCCCGTCGCCTACATCACCGGCGTGCTGACGCTCACCGTGCTCGCCTTCGGCGTGATGCTGTTCGCCGGCGCCGCCGGGGACTGGAAGAGCCTGTCCGATCTCAACGATCCCCTGCCCCAGGCGATGAAGCGGGTGGTGGGCGAGTCGAGCGGCTGGCTGCACATGCTGGTCTGGCTCGGCCTGTTCGGGCTCGTCGCCTCGTTCCACGGCATCATCATGGGCTATGCCCGCCAGATCTTCGCGCTGGCCCGCGCCGGCTTCCTGCCGGCGGTGTTCGCGCGGGTGCATCCGCGCTTCCAGACACCGCACGTGGCGACGCTGGCGGGCGGGATCGTCGGCATCGCCGCGATCTACAGCGACAACCTGATCAGCGTCGCCGGCCAGTCGCTCACCGCCAGCATCGTGACCATGGCGGTCTTCGGCGCCCTCACCATGTACATCATGAGCATGGCCGCCCTGTTCCGGCTCCGCCGCAGCGAGCCGGATCTCGCCCGGCCCTACCGGGCGCCGCTCTATCCCTCCGCGCCGGCCTTCGCGCTGGCCATGGCCGTCATCTGCCTCGTGGCGCTCGTGGTCTACAACCCGCTGATCTTCGCGATCTTCGCCGCGGTGATGGGCGCGGCCGTGCTGCTGGTGCGGCTCGTGGCCAAGCCGGCGGCTCCGGCGTCGATTTCCACCTTCGACCCGGCGATCTAGATCACCCCCCATGCAGATCGCCATCCTCGAAACCGGCCATCCGCCCGAGCGGCTCGGCGGGCGCTTTCCCTCCTACGGCGCGATGGTCGAGGCGCTGATCGGGGACGGTCACCGCTTCGAACGCTTCGACGTGACGGCGGGCCGCTGGCCTGAGGCGCCGGAGGCGTTCGACGCCTTCGTCGTCACCGGCTCGCCCGCCTCGGTCTACGATCCGATCCCCTGGGTCGAGGACCTGCTGGTCTTCCTGCGGCGCCTCGACCACTCGAAGAAACTCGTCGGCCTCTGCTTCGGGCATCAAGCCCTGGCGCAGGCCTTCGGCGGGCGGGTGGAGCGCTCCGAGCGCGGCTGGGGCCTCGGGCTCCACGCCTACGCGGTGGTGGAGCGCGCCCCCTTCATGGACGACGCGGAGAGGATCGCCGTCCCCGTCAGCCATCAGGATCAGGTCGTGGCGCTGCCGCCCGGCGCGCGGGTGCTCGCGGGCAGCGCCTTCACGCCCTACGCCGTCCTGGCCTGGGGCGACCGTCCCGCCCTCTCTTTCCAGTGCCACCCGGAATTCGCGCCGGACTACGCCCGCGCGCTCACCGACGGCCACCGGGCCGGCATGACCGACCCGGCCCTGGTGCCGGCGGCTCTGGCCTCGCTGGAGGCACCCCACGACAGCGCCCGCGTCGGCGGCTGGATCCGGCGCTTCCTGCGAGAATAGGTCAGGCGCGGTAGGCGCCCTGCCGCTCCAGCATCCAGCCGGGATATTCCGGAGGCAGCCGGGTCGCCGCGTCGAGCCGTGCGAGTTCGTCCGCGTCGAGCCGCACCCCCGTCGCGCCGATATTGTCCTGAAGCTGCCCGACGCGCTTGGCGCCGACGATGACGCTGGTGACCACCTCCCGGTGCAGGAGCCAAGCCAGCGCCACCTGCGCCACGCTGCATCCCTTCGCCTCCGCGATCCCCCGCAGGGCATCGAGCGTGCCGGCCCCGCGTGTCCGGTCGACCGGCGGGAAATCGAAGGTGGTGCGCCGCCCGTCCGCGGCCGCGCCCTCGTTCCTCTCGTCGTACTTGCCCGAGAGATAGCCGCCGGCGAGCGGGCTCCACACCATCAGCCCGACCCCCTCGGCGGCCAGCATCGGCGCGATCTCGCGCTCGAGGTCGCGTCCGACCAGGGTGTAGTAGGCCTGCAGCGAGACGATGGGGCTGAGCCGCCGCATCTCGGCGACGCCGACCGCCTTCATCACCTGCCACGCCGCCCAGTTCGACAGGCCGAGGTAGCGGACATGGCCGTGGCGCACGAGAGTGTCGAGCGCTTCCAGGGTCTCGGTGACCGGGGTCGCCGGATCGAAGCCGTGGATCTGGTAGAGGTCGATATGGTCGAGGCCGAGCCGGGCGAGGCTCGCTTTGCACTGGCTGAGGATGTGCCCGCGCGAGGCGCCGCGGGCGTTCGGCCCCTCGCCCATCGGCCCCAGCACCTTGGTGGCGATCACCACGTCGTCGCGGGGGATGCCGAGATTCTTGAGCGACTGGCCGAGGATGCGCTCGCTCATCCCGCCCGCGTAGACGTTGGCGGTGTCGATGAAGTTGATGCCGGCGTCGAGCGCGGTCTTCACGAGGGTGTCGGCCTCGTCCTGGCCGAGCCGGCCGATCTGGCCCCACAGCCCTTCGCTTCCGCCGAACGTCATGGTGCCGAGGCAGAGTTCGGACACGAACAGGCCGCTCCGGCCGAGGGGGCGCATACGCATGGAGAGGGTCTCCGTCTGGAAGGGATGCCCCGTGTTACGGCCTCCGGGGCCTTCCGCGCGCGGCCGATCCTCTCAAGCTCTTGCCCGATCCTCTCAAAGCCGGCTTGCGCGGATGCGCTGGCGCGGCGCGCGCGCTAAGATCCCGACCGATGACGACGGACCTCTCCGGCCTCGCGGCGCTGATCGAACGGCAATGGCATCGCTTCGGCCGGGAAACGCCCTTCGACGGGCTGCTCCTCAACCGCGCCGAGATGCCGAGCGGCCTGATCCGCTCGGTCTACCGCCCCTCCTTCTGCGTGGTAGTGCAGGGGGCCAAGGCGACGCTGCTCGGGGGGACGGCCTTCCGCTACGCCGCGGGGCAAGCCCTGCTCGCCTCCCTCGATCTCGCCGTGACCGCCCGGATCACCGAGGCGAGCGCGGCGCGCCCCTATCTCGCGCTCAGCCTCGCGATCGATCTCGATGCCCTGGCCGACCTGCTGAGCGACCAGGCGGAGACCCTCACCGAGGCGACGGCGCCCGTCCCGGCCTTCGCGCCGCTGCGCACCGTCGCCCTCGATCCGGACCTGTGCGATCCTCTCGCCCGCCTCCTGACCCTGCTCGATCACCCCCGCGACCTGCCGGTGCTGGCGCCGCTGATCGGACGGGAAATCGTCTGGCGCCTGCTCGGCGGCCCGCTCGGCCCGGCCCTGCGGCAGGTCGGCCTGCCCGAGAGTCACGCCGCGCGGATCGGCCGGGCCACGGCCTGGATCCGCGCGCACTACGCCGAAGCCCTGCGCGTCGCCGATCTGGCGGCGCTGGCGCGCATGAGCCCCGCGAGCTTCCACCGCCATTTCAAGGCCGTGACGACGATGACGCCGGTCCAGTTCCAGAAGCAGGTCCGGCTCCACGAGGCGCGGCGCCTGCTGCTCGCCGCCGGCGACGTGGCGGGCGTGGGCTACGCCATCGGGTACGAGAGCCCGTCGCAGTTCAGCCGCGACTATCGCCGCCTGTTCGGCGCACCGCCGGGACGGGACGGCGCCGCGATCCGCGCGCGTCTCACCGCCGAGCCGAGCCTGCCGTAACCGGTTTCGATGTCGGATGGCTGGTGCGGGTAGAGGGAATCGAACCCCCACGCCTTTCGGCTGGCGATTTTGAGTCGCCCGCGTCTACCAGTTCCGCCATACCCGCGACGCTCCCGCCTCTTGGCACAAGCCGCGGCGACGGGCCAGAGCGAATTTTTTTACCGGGCGAACGGGCTTCAGACGGTTCCGGTTGATCACTTTGGGCGTCGCCCCCTCTCCTCCCGCTTGTGGGGAGGAGGCAGGAGGTGGGGGTGGTTCAGGATGAGGCGGTGTGGTGCCTTCTGCACCACCCCCCCCCCGAGCCCCTCCCCACAAGCGGGAGGGGACAGGCCTTAATCTTGCCGAGGTGATCAACCGGAAGCCGTAGCTGCCCGACCGACCGCATCAGTCGGACAGGTATTCGGGCCGGCGGCCGGTCTCCATGGCCCGGTAGGGCGACAGGTCGGGCTCCACCGGCGGCCGGGCGAAGGCTTTGGCGGCGAGGTTGCGCAGGCCCGGATGGCTCGCCGCGCGCAGGCCCACGTGCAGGAGACGGATGCCGAGCCGGCTGTGCGGGTTCATCATCCGCGGTGCGATCTTCGGCACGCCTTGCGCCTTGTCCACCATCGGGCGCATGGCCCGCTCGTAGGCGGCGAAGGCGCCGGCGACATCGCTCTCGCGGGACATCTCGCCCGCCAGGACATAGGCCCCGGTGATCGCCAGCGTCGTGCCGATGCCGGCCAGCGGGGTGGCGCACCACGCGGCATCGCCCGTCAGGACGACGCGTCCCTTCGACCAGGCCGCCATCCGCACCTGACGCAGGACGTCGAAGTAGAAGTCGTCCGTCGCATCGAGCGCGGCGAGCACGCGCGGCGCCTCCCAGCCCGCATCCGCGAACCGCGCGCGCAGGAAGGCCCGCTGCCGGTCGGGCTCCCAATCCTGCTCGCCGCCCGGGGGCTGCTGGATCATCAGCATCGCCCGCGTGGTGCCGTGCCGGTCGGGACGAAGGGAGACGCCCCGGCCCTCCGTAGCGTTGTACCAGCGCCACATCCGGTCGTCGTCGGCGGTACGGGGGACCGTGAGATAGGCGATGGTCAGGTCCATCCAGCGCGGTCTGTTCTCGCCGGGGAAGACGCGCTCGCGGGTCGAGGACCCGACTCCTTCGGCGACGATCACCGCGTCGTAGCGCTCGGTCCGTCCGCTGGCGAAGGCGACGGTTGCGCCCTCCGCGTCCTGCTCGACGCGCGCCACGCTGTCGCCGAAGCGGAAGGCGGCGTGCCCGCGGGCGGCCTCCCAGAGGAGACCGGCGAGATCGCCGCGCAGGATCTCCATCTCGGCGGTGGGCCCGTCGCCGTCGATCTCCGTCCTGGCGAAGCGGGCGACGACCCGGCCGCGGCCGTCGACCCAGGTGGTGCCTTCCTCGCCGGTGCCGCGCTCCAGGGCCGCCCGCTCCAGCCCCATCCGCCGCAGCACCTCGCGCCCGACGCCGCGCACATCGACGTTCTGGCCGCCGTCGCGGAATTCGGGCGCCCGCTCGACGACGGTGACGTCGAAGCCCGCGCGGCCGAGCCAGAACGCGGCGGTGTTGCCGGCCACGCTGGCCCCTGTGATCAAGACGCGGCGCGGCATCGGCACAAACCCGTTTCCGATCGATCCGCGGCGCACCCGGCCCCGGCACCGGGGATATGTGCGCATGCGGGCGAAAGCCCAGCGGAATCCTGCGCCATGCGCCGTCACGACGCCGCGACGGGGCGGCCACGTCGTTCCGCCCTTGCCTGGGGCCCTCGCCTCGCGCCCGCATCTGTGCTGAAAGGGCACCGCTTCCCGGACCGCAACGAGGCCCCATGATCCGCCGGCTCTACGAGTGGATACTCGCGCTCGCCGCCAAGCCCTCGGCGCCCTGGGCGCTCGGGGCGGTGGCCTTCGCGGAGAGTTCGTTCTTCCCCGTTCCGCCGGACGCGATGCTGGTGCCGATGGCGGTGAGCCGGCCGGACCGGGTCTGGCTCTACGCCACCATCGCCACCGTCGCCTCGGTGCTCGGCGGGCTGGTCGGCTACGCGATCGGCGCGCTGCTGTTCGATTCGGTCGGGCAGTGGCTGTTCAACCTCTACGGCCTCGCCGACAAGGCACAGACCTTCCAGGCCTCCTACGCCACCTACGGGCACTGGGTGATCCTGCTGAAGGGTCTCACCCCGATCCCCTACAAGCTCGTCACCATCACCTCGGGCTTCGCCCACTACTCGCTGTTCTGGTTCACGGTTCTCTCGGTCGTCACCCGGGGCGCGCGCTTCTTCCTGCTCGCCTGGCTGCTCGGGCGCTACGGCATCGGCATCCGCGCGGTGCTCGACCGGCACCTCAACGTGGTGGCGGGGCTGTTCGCCGCCGTGGTGATCCTGGGCTTCGTCGCCTTCAAGGTGATGCTGTGAGCCGCATCCCCCTCCGCGCGGCCGCCGTCGCCGTGGCGCTCGGCGCTGCGCTGACCGTCGGCGGTGCCCTCGTGTTCGAGCACGGCCTCGGCTACGTGCCGTGCAAGCTCTGCCTGACGGAGCGAGTGCCCTATTACCTCGCCGCGCCGCTGGCGCTGGTCGCCGCCCTGCTTCCGCCGCGGCCCGCCCGCTTCCTCCTCGGCCTCGTGGCCGTGGTGCTGATCTACGGGGCCGGTCTCGGCGTGTATCACGCGGGGGCGGAGTGGGGCTTCTGGCCCGGCCCCAACGATTGCGGCGGCGGCTCCGGCCCCGGACCGGCGGACGTGGCGGACTTCCTGAAGAACCTGGAGACCGTGCGGCCCGTCGATTGCACGGCCGCCGCGTGGCGCTTCCTCGGCCTGTCGCTCGCCGGCTGGAACGCCGTGATCGCGGCCGGCCTCGGTCTCCTCGCCGCGGCGGCCGCGCTCGTCGCTCAGCCGTCGAGGGGCCCGCACCAGCCGGGCAGGTAGCCCGCATCCGGCGCTTTCGCGAGGCGCAGGGCGTCCTCCATCGCCGCGGTGAAGTCGCGCTCGACCGCCTTCCGCTTCAGGTTGCGCCGGAGGTAGTCGGCCCACAGGAACTCGCTGAAGGGCGTCGTGTCCTTGGCGAAGCCGCCGGCCCGGCGCAGCTCGCCCGCGAGGCTGCGGAACGGGTCGTCGGCGAGATCGGCGATCGCCTTGGGGATGTCGTCGAAGCCGACCCGGACGCCGGCGGCGTCGTAGGGGTGGACCCAGGCCTTGTGGTCGGCCACCGTCCAGAAGGCGTCCTTGTCGAGCTTGTGCAGGTCGGCGACGATGGTCACCACCACGTCTTTCTCCCCCTCTTCCTGCAGCGCGCGGGCGAGGTGGTGATGGTCGATCACGTAGTGCTTCTTCTTGGGCCCGAGCAGCACCGGGATCATGTGCGAGCCGAGGAACTCCGCCTTCTTCTTCGGGTCGTGGTCCCGCCAGCGCCGGCGCTTCTCGGCCACCTCGCGGTAGCCCACCGTGATCTGCGTCGGGCGCAGCTCCGCGATCGGCACGGAGATGAGCAGGGGTTCACGGGGCGCCATCGATGTCTCCAATCCTGTTCCAGTCTCGGCCGTGAAGCGCCGCGCCGCCGGATCGTCCGGCAAGCCCGATCCGGGCACCGCGGAGACCGGCTTGCGGGAGGGCGCGGGTGGCGGCTCGGGGATCGCCGGATTTGCGGGGAGCGGACCCTCGCGGTCCGCGCTCGAACGAGCGGTTTCGCATCACGGTTGCGCGAGACTTAGGGTCGCATTTTCAGTGTCAAGACACGGAAGCACCCGGAAAAAGGGAGGACATCGGTATTTTAATCCCGTTGTCTTCGAGGGGATCTTGCCGGAAGACAAGTTAGGCGCAAGTCGCATGGCCGGATCATGGCCCGGCGGCGTTTCGGCGATGGGAAGATTGGCATGGCATCCGTCTCGACCGGAAGTGAGCCGTCGGCGGCGCCCCGCGCGCAGGGGCCGCGTCCCCTGATCGGTCTCGACCTGCTCCGCTTCGGCGCGGCCTGCCTCGTCATGCTCTACCACCTCGCCTGCACCGCCTGGATGGTCCCGTCAAGCGAGGCGGCCGTTCTCGTCGGGTCGCCGATCCCGTTTCCGACCCTGCTGCCCGTCAGCGCGCAGGGCTGGGTCGGCGTGCAGATGTTCTTCGTGATCTCGGGCTACGTCATCGCCTATTCCGCCTCGAACGCGAGCGCGTCGCGCTTTCTCACCGGGCGCATCCTGCGCCTGATGCCGGGCGTCTGGTTCTGCGCCACCGTCTCCTTCGGCCTCGCGCTGCTCTTCTTCCCGGACTCCGTGTGGATCCTGCTCGAGCGCTATGTCCGCACGCTGATCCTGTTCCCGGTCCCGCGCTGGATCGACGGCGTCTACTGGACGCTCGGCATCGAGATCGTGTTCTACGCCCTGGTCTACCTCCTGCTGTGCCTGAACCGGTTCGAACGGCTGGAGCCGGTGATCATGGCGGTCGGCGTGATCAGTGCGCTCGCGTGGCTGCTGGCGGCGGCGCCGGTCTTCCCGGACCTCGACCGGATCATCAGCACACGCATCGCCAAGCTCGTCCTCGTCACCCATGGCTGCCACTTCGCCCTCGGCGTGCTGCTGTGGAGCGCGGCGCGGCAGGGTTTGACGGTCACCCGCATGGCCGCCCTCGCCGTATGCCTGACGGGGGCCTTCCTGCAGATCCGCTACGATGCCGGCTTCGTCGGCGCCTCGCTCGGCCTCGACCGGAGCCCGGCGATGCCGTGGCTCCTCTACGCTGGCTTCATGGGCCTGTTCTGCCTGTCGATTCGCGTCAACGCCGCGCTGACCGACATCGCCCCCGGACTCGGGCGGCGGTTCCGCGATCTCGGTCTCGCGACCTACCCGCTCTACCTGCTGCACACCTTCGTCGGCGCGCTGACGATGCGGTTCCTGTCCGCTCACGGCCTGCCGCCGGCCGCGGACCTTGCGGGCGGCGTCCTCGTGGCTGTCGCCGCGTCCCTGGTGGTGTCGCGGCGGGTCGAGCCGCCCCTGCGGGCCCGGCTCGGACTCGCCGTCGAGACGGTAGGCACCAAGTTGCGCAGCCGCGGACTGGTATTGGGCGCCCTCACTCGCTGAGAGACAGGCGGCTCCGCACGAACCGGGGCTTTGAGTCTCTGGCTGACCGCATCTTCTGATACGGTTTCCGGTTGATTGCGTCGGTGCCGCTTCCCGTCATCACGAGGCGAAGCCGAAGTGATCCAGGGCGCGACATCTCCGGAGAGGTCGCGCCCTGGATTGCCACGGCTTCGCCTCGCAATGACGTAGGAAAGACCGAAGCGATCAAACGGATGAGGTCTGATACGGTTTCCAGTTGATTCCATCGGTGCCACTTCCCGTCATTCCGGGGCGCCGAAGGCGAACCCGGAATCCACGACTGGCCTGGACGCCATATTCCAGCCGCGCGTCACGGGTGGATCCCGGGTTCCGCTGCGCGGCCCCGGGATGACGGGGGTTGGGGCCGAACCGAGCTGATCAACCGGAAACCGTATGAGACGAACTGCTACCCACTTCGTCGGAAAGCGCTTTAGCGATCGCCGAGACCGCCCATGGCGCAGACCGTGGCCCATTCGGACTCCGTCACCGGCTGGACCGAGAGGCGCGAGTTGGTGACGAGGGCCATATCCTTGAGCGCGGCCTCCGCCTTGATCGCGTCGAGGGTCACGGGGCGCGGCATCGGCGCCACCGCCCGCACATCGACCATGCCGAAGCGTCCGCTCTCGTCGGTATGGTCGGGATAATAGGGCCTGATGACCTCGACGACGCCGACGACGGCCTTGCCCTCGTTGGAATGGTAGAAGAAGCCGCGCTCGCCGACCTGCATCGCCTGCATCTGCTTCTTGGCGAGGTGGTTGCGCACGCCGTTCCAGAAGGTGCCGGCCTCCCCCGCCTCGACCTGCTGGTCCCACGACCAGGTCGAGGGCTCGGACTTGAACAGCCAGTAGGCCATGGCGCGGGACGGCTCCGTCGAGAAAAGCGCTCCCGCTTATCGAAAATCCGGCCGCGCATGAAGGGCGCGCGCCGCCTCGCCCCCAGGCCGCGCGGCGGAAGGGCCGCTCAGGCCGTCTCCGCCTTGAGCGGCCGCGACAGCAGGCGTGCCATCGCCGCATCAACCGTCAGCGCGCCGGCCACCACCGCGGCGACCGCCTCGGCCACGGGCATCTCGATGTCCCGCGTCCGGGCGAGGCCGACCAGCGCCTGCGCGGTGAAGGCGCCCTCCACGAGCTTGCCGCCCGCGGCCTCCTCGGGCGTCGCACCTTTCCCCAGGCGCTCGCCGAAGGCGAAGTTGCGCGATTGCGGCGAGGAGGCGGTGAGCACGAGGTCGCCCAGGCCCGACAGGCCCATCAACGTCTCCGCCCGTCCGCCATAGGCGCGGGCAAAGCGCATCAGTTCGGCGAAGGCGCGGGCGATCAGCGCGGCGCGGGCACTCTCGCCGAGACCGCGACCCGCGACGATGCCGGCCGCGATCGCGAGCACGTTCTTGCCCGCTCCCCCCACCTCGACGCCGCGCACGTCGTCGGTGTGGTAGAGCCGGAAGGCCGGTCCCGAGAGCAGGCCGGCGAGCCGCGCCGCGCTGGCGCCGTCCTCCGCCGCCAGCGTCACGGCCGTGGGCAGGCCGCGGGCGACGTCGGAGGCGAAGCTCGGTCCCGACAGCACCGCGACCGTCGCACCGGCCGGCAGCACCTCGGCCGCCACGGCGCTCATGAAGGCGTCGCTGCCCCGCTCGATCCCCTTGGCGCAGAGCACCACCGCGGCGCCGGCCGCCAGCGAGGGCGCGAGCCCGGCCAGCACGCCGCGCAGGGTCTGGGCCGGCACGACGAGCAGCACCGTGCCGGCCTGCTCCAGGGCGGCGGCCTCGGCGGTGGCCCGCACGCCCGGATGCAGGGCGACGCCGGGCAGGTAGCGCTCGTTGGCGCGCACCTGCTCCATCCGCGCGGCGGCCGCCGCATCGCGCATCCAGAGCGTCACCGGACGGCCCGCCGCGGCGGCGGCGTTGGCCAGCGCCGTGCCCCAGGATCCACCGCCGACGACGGCGACGACGTCTTCCCGCCGCTGCGTGCCTGACGTCATGTCTGCCTCCATCGGGAACCCGGTGCGACCCGCCCGGTCACGGTCACGGTGCCGGACCTGCGCCGGATCGTCCGGTAGGCGATAACGCCCTGCCGCCGGAAGTGCGAGCGTCGATCCGCGATCTCGGCAGGCCCGCCGGTCTCGAGAGCATCACGGTCCATCGTCGGCCCGGCGGGCGACGTTCCTCGGTTCCACGTTGGACCGGCGGAGACCGGAATCACAGTTTTTTGATGCCGATCGGAGCGGGAAGATTTTCGGCAGCCAGATCCGGGAAAATGTAGCAATTGATCTATGTAAAGGGAATGCACTCAATGTTCGTGGCCGAGCTTTGCTGGATCACTGCCTTATCGTCCCCTCGGCGATGCTTTCACTGCGTTTTCGCAATAGCCAAGCACCGACGTGAATCAATTTGTCGCTTTGCCTCCGTGTTTTTTCAGTCACCGTAACAGCGTTACTACATAGACCTTCGAAAAAATCGGCGGAATTCACATTTGATTAACGATCTTAATCGAAAACAGGTCCCGTTGAACGACCTGATTCCAGGACCCTCCCGCCATGGCGCTCTTCCATTCCGAGCAGGCTTCCGTCCTCGCCGCCGTCGATCGCGCGATGGGACGCATCGAGTTCGCGATGGACGGCACCGTCACCGATGCGAATGCCAACTTCCTCGACCTCGTGGGCTACACCCTCGATGAGGTGCGCGGTCGCCCGCACGCGACGTTCGTGCCGCCGGAACAGCGCGAAAGCCCGGAATACAAGGCGTTCTGGGACGCCCTGCGCCGCGGCGAGTTTCAGGCCAGCGAGTTCCGCCGCATCGCCAAGGACGGCCGGCCGATCTGGATCCAGGCCTCCTACAACCCGATCCTCGACCGGGGCGGACGGCCCTACAAGGTGGTGAAGTTCGCCAGCGACATCACGGCCCAGACCCAGCGCAACGCCGGCTACGCGGGGCAGATCGCCGCGATCAACCGGTCCCAGGCGGTGATCCAGTTTGACCTCGACGGCACGATCACGGACGCCAACGAGAACTTCCTCACGACGATGGGGTACCGGCTCGACGAGATCCGGGGCCGGCATCACAGCCTGTTCGTCGATCCCGAGGAGGCCAAGAGCGGCGCCTATGCCACCTTCTGGAAGTCGCTCGCGAACGGGACCTTTCAAGCCGGCGAGTTCCAGCGGTTCGCCAAGGGTGGCCGGTTGGTCTGGATCTACGGCAGCTACAATCCGATCCTCGACAGCGAGGGCCGCCCCTGCGCGGTGGTGAAGTTCGCCAGCGACGTGACCCAGGCCGTGACGGATCGCCGTCGGCGCGCCGACGGCCAGCGCTCCATCGAGGCCGACCTCGGCTCCATCACCGGCGCGATGTCGAATGTCAGCCGCCAGGCCAGCGAGACGGCGGCGGCGGTGGCCGTCACCTCCGACAACGTCCAGTCGGTCGCCGCGGGCGCCGAGGAATTCGCGGCCTCGATCTCGGAGCTGAGCCGCCACGCCTCGCAGGCCAAGATCGCCGCCGACGCGGCCGTGACCCGCGCCGAGGAGGCGGGCGGCATCGTCAGCGGCCTGACCGCCACCGCCGAGCGCATCGGCGAGGTGGTCTCGGTCATCCGCTCGATCGCCGACCAGACCAACCTGCTCGCCCTCAACGCCACCATCGAGGCGGCCCGCGCCGGAGCGGCCGGCCGCGGCTTCGCGGTGGTCGCCACCGAGGTGAAGGCGCTGGCGAGCCAATCCTCGCGCGCCACCGAGGATATCGGCCAGCAGATCGCCGCCGTGCAGGATTCCTCGGCACGGGCCGTCGAGGCGATCCGCGCCATCGTCTCGACCATCACGGATCTCAGCGAGATCTCGATGAGCGTCTCCTCCGCCGTCACCGAGCAGGCCGCGGTCACGCAGGAGATCGCGACCAACATGCAGACCGCCGCGCGCAGCGTCGACGCCGTCCGCCGCAACGCCGACGGCATCGCCCACGCGGCGAACGAGGTCGATCTCTCGGTGCAGAAGGTGACCGCCTCCGCCCGCGCGATCGCCTGATCGCGGGGGCGCCCGCTCTCAGGCGGCCGGCGCGGCCTCCGCGAAGGGCCAGCGGGCGCGGGCCGGCACGGTGAGGTCGTCGACGAGCCCGAGGCGCAGGCGCTCCAGCCCCGCCCAGGCGATCATCGCGCCGTTGTCGCCGCAGAGCGGCAGCGGCGGGGCGACGAAGCTCAGGCCCACCTCCCCCGCCTGCGCGGCGAGCGCCCGGCGGATCGCCCCGTTGGCCGCCACGCCGCCGGCGGCGACGAGCGCCGTCGGATGCCCGGCCACGCCGGCGAAGGCGCGCAGGGCCACGCGCACGCGGTCCACCACCACGTCCACCACCGCCGCCTGGAAGCTCGCGCAGAGATCCGCCACGTCCTGCGAGGCGAGCGGTTCGAGCCGCTCGGCCTCGATGCGCAGGGCGGTCTTGAGGCCCGACAGCGAAAAATCCGCCTGCCGCCGCCCCAGCATCGGCCGGGGCAGCGCGAAGCGCTCCGGGTCGCCCCCTTGCGCCTGCCGCTCCACCTCGGGACCGCCGGGATAGCCGAGCCCCAGGAGCTTGGCGACCTTGTCGAAGGCCTCGCCGATCGCGTCGTCGATGGTGGTGCCGAGCCGGACGTAGTCGCCGACACCCTTCACCGCGACGAGCTGCGTGTGCCCGCCGGAGGCGAGCAGCAGCAAGTAGGGGAAGGCGAGCCCGTCGGTGAGCCGCGGCGTCAGCGCGTGCGCCTCGAGGTGGTTGACGGCGAGGAGCGGCTTGCGCGCGACGAGGGCGAGGGTCTTGGCCGTCACGAGGCCGATCAGCACGCCGCCGATCAGGCCGGGCCCCGCGGCGACCGCGATCCCGTCGATCTCGGGCAAGGGGGTGCCCGCCCGCTGCAGCGCGCGGGCGATCAGCCGGTCGAGCACCTCGACATGGGCGCGGGCGGCGATCTCGGGCACGACCCCGCCATAGGCCGCGTGCTCGGCGATCTGGCTCAGCACCTCGTTGGCGAGGATCCGTCCGCGCTCGTCCTCACCGAGGGTCACGACGGCGGCGGCGGTCTCGTCACAGGTGGTCTCGATGCCGAGGATCTTCATGGGTGTCACGCTGAGGTCCACGCACCGTTGCGTGCCGGGGGCCGGCCCGCCTACTCCCTATCTCGCGAAAGCTCGGTCGAACGGCTCGCGGCGACACGTCTACGACGAAACCGCCGACGGATACAGGTGAGACGCGGGTTCGGCGCAGCCTGTGGACGGCGCGACGGACGCGCGATGGAAGGATGAGGGCATGCGGATCTGGGTGTCGCGGCCCGAGCCCGGCGCGGGACGCACGGCGCGGCGTCTGTCGGAGCTCGGCCACGCGCCGCTCGTGGCGCCGGTGCTACGGATCGGGCCGGGCGACGGGCCGCCGCCCTCCGGCCGGTTTGACGGCCTGATCCTCACGAGCGCCAACGCCGCCGCGCCCCTGGCCGGGGCGGGCCTTCCCGCCGCACCGGTCTTCGCCGTCGGCCGCCGCACCGCCGAGCGCGCCGAGCGCGCGGGCCTGCGATCCGTGCACTGCGCCGACGGCGATGCCGCCGCCCTGGCCCGGCTCGTCGCGGCGCATGTGGGATCCGGCGGCAGCCTCCTTCACGCCGCGGGCGAGGACCGCAAGTCCGAGCCCGCGGCGAGCCTCGCGGCCGCGGGCTACCGCGTCACGACCTGGACCGCCTACGCGGCCCTGGCCGAGGCGGCCCTGCCCGAGGCGGCGGCGCGGGCGCTGGCCGGACGGGACGGCGACGCGCCGCTCGCGGCGGCCCTGCATTTCTCCCGACGCAGCGCCGAAACAGCCGGACGATTGTGCCGCGAGGCCGACTTGGGCGGAGCGTTTCGGGCGTTGGTGCATTACTGCCTTTCCCCGGACGTGGCCGCGGGACTGGTCGAGCTCGGCGTTGCGGCCCATTTTGTGGCGGCGCGCCCGAGCGAGGAGGCTCTCCTTGCCGGTCTCGCGGCTTCGGACTGAACGCCCTCGTCGCGCCCTGCGGGCCGATGGGGACGGGAGAGCGAGCCGAAGTGTCGGAGAAGGAACCCGGAAGCGGTTCCGATGGATGACGGCGCGGTTTCGCTCTTCTATGGGAGCAGACTGCGCCGGTGCGGCGGCTGAATGGAGCGAACGCCCGTGACTTCACCCAAGGACGGCCCCAGGGACGGCGCCAAATCTGCCGAAGCGACCAAGGACGCGACCAGGGATCAGGCTTCGTCCCGACCCGCCGATTCCAAGGTGACGGGCAAGCCGGCCGAGCCGTCCGCGACCGCCGCTTCCGCGAGCGCCTTTTCCGCGAAGCCCGACCCGACCAAGGCGGGACCGATCGCCTCCGAACCGGCCAAGCCCGGGCCGACCGGCAGCAGCGCGCTGTCCGGCAGCGGGCCGACCGGGTCGTCCAACCGTCCGCAGGACGCGAAGACGGACGCGCCGGCCAAGCCGGGGCCGACGGGCAGCAGCGCCGTACCTTCCGCGTCTCCGCCTTCCGCTTCGCCCTCCGCCAGCGCGGCCACCGCCACCGGACCGGTGTCGGGCAAACCCACCGAGCCGGGAAAGCCGTCGACCGGGGCCGCGTCGCCGGCCGCCGCCGGCCCCGCGGCGGGGAGCGCGCCGCTGAAGCCGGGTCCGACCGGGAGCAGCGCCGTGCCGCCGGGCGCGGCCGGGGCCAAGCCCGCCGACGCGAAACCGGAGGCGCCCTTCAAGGCCGGCGCCACCGGCAGCAGCGCTCTGAAGCCGGAAACGCCGGCTTCCGGAAGCGCCAAGCCGGATGCGGGCCAAGATGCCAAGCTGGACGCCAAGCAGGATCCGAAGCAGGATCCCAAGCAGCAGGAAGCCAAGCCGGGCGCGGCACCGGGCGCCACCCGGGTGACGGAGACGGCCTCGCTGACCGAGGGTCCGATCCTCGACCTGAAGGCCAAGCGCCTCTCCGACCCGGCGGACGCCGCCAAACCCGGCGCCAAGGCCGAATCCGGCAAGGAGGAGCCGGGCGCCTCCGCCGCGCCCAAGACCCCGTCCGGCGCGGCGCCCGCGCAGCCGGCGCCGGCCCGCGGCGGCCCGGGCTTCGGTTCGGTCGCCGCCTCCGGACTGCTCGGCGGCCTGATCGGGGCCGGCCTGCTCTACGGGGTCACGACCTATCAGCGCGGCGCCGATCCGCGGCTGGCCACCCTCGACAAGTCGGTCGCCGGCCTCGCCACCAAGGATGCGGTGGCCGGGCTCGACAAGCGCCTCGCCGCCAACGAGCAGGCGCTCAAGCCCTTGCCCGACGCGGTCGCCCGGGCGGAGGCCGCCGCGAAGGCCGCGACGGCGCGTGCCGACGAGGCGCTGCAGAAGGCGGGCGCCGCCCCCGCTCCCGCCGCCGACGGCTCGGCCCCGGCGCCGTCCGTGCCCGCCGACCTCACGGCGCGGCTCGATGCCCTCGACCAGCGCGTCTCGGCGCTGCAGGAGGAGCCCGGCCGCGACGGCACCGCGGAGGTGAAGACCGCGCCGACCATCGACCCGGCGGCGCTCGCGGCCCTGGACGACCGGATCAAGGCGCTCGAAGCGAACGGCACCAAGAGCGCGTCGTCCGATCTGTCGGACAAGATCGCCGCGCTGCAGAGCGAGGTCGCGTCCCGCACCAAGGCCGACGAGGCGGCCGAGGCCGCGCTCGGCCAGCGGGTGGACGCGGTGCAGAAGGCGCTGGACGGCCGCATCGCCGCCGCGACCCAGGCCGCCCAGGAGGCGACACAGGCCGGCAAGCAGGCCGCCGACGCCGCCCAGACCCGCGCCGACGAGGCCGTGAAGGGCCTGGAGCGCAAGCTTCAGGACAAGCTGCAGGAACAGTCGGACCGGATCGCCAGCCTCGACAAGGCGGTCGATCAGAGCGCCAAACAGACCACGGTGCAGTCGGCCCTGCGCATCGTCGCCGCCGACCGGATCGCCTCGGCGCTGGAGGCGGGCCAGCCCTACCCGGATGCGCTCGCCAGCCTGCGCAATCTCGAACCGGCGGATTCCAAGCGCCTCGACGCGCTCGGCCCCTTCGCCGACAAGGGCGCGCCGACGGCGGCGAGCCTCGCGGCGGAGTTCCGCCGGATCGCGGAGAAGATCGCCGAGGCCAAGCGCGCGGCCCAGGCGAAAGCGGTGGCCGAGACCGGCAACGTCGGCGACCGGCTGATGAGCATGGCGAGTTCCCTCGTCCAGGTGAAGCGCGTCGAAGGACCCGCGTCGGGCGGCGCGCCGTCCGCCCCGGGATCGGCCGCGGGCGGCGACGCCTCGACCGCGCAGGTCCAGGCGGCCCTCGACCGCGGCGACCTCGCCGGGGCGGCCAAGGCCTACGCCGCCCTGCCCGAGGAGGCGCGGGCCCAGGGCGGCGATTTCGGCGCCCGGCTCGCGGCGCGGGCCGAGGCGGGCCGCGCCGCGCAAGGGCTGCTGGCCGATGCCTTCACCGGCCTGCCGCCCGTGCGCTGACGGCGGGAGCCTCGACCGATGACGACGAACGAGCCGCGCCCCGCGCGGCGTTCCCCCCTTCCACTCTGCCCGGGCCGCGTGCGCCCGCTCCCCGTGCTTCCAAGGAGGCCCTGACCCATGTGGCGCGCCCTCGTCTTCCTGGCCCTCCTGGCCGTCGCCGCCTACGGCGCGGTGTGGATCGCCGACCATCCGGGCACCGTGACCGTCGTCTGGAACGGCTACGAGATCGGCATGAGCCTCGCCATCGCGCTCACCGGCGTGCTGGTGGCGGCGATCGTCATCGGCCTCATCTGGGCGATCGTGACCGGCGTGATCGGCCTGCCCGCCAGCATCAGCCGCTCGACCCGCGAGCGGCGGCGCAACAAGGGTCTCGCCTCGCTTTCGCGCGGCATGATCGCCGTCGGCTCCGGTGACCCGCTCGCCGCCCGCCGCCACGCGGGCGACGCCGAGCGGCTGCTCGGCAGCCAGCCGCTGACGCTCCTCCTGAAGGCCCAGGCCGCCCAGATCTCCGGCGACCGGGACGCGGCCGAGCGCGCCTTCCAGCGCATGGCGGACGACCCCGAGACCCGCGTGCTCGGCCTGCGCGGCCTGTTCGTCGAGGCCCGCCGCCGCGAGGACGAGGGCGCCGCCCGCGCCTACGCCGCCGAGGCCGCCCGGCTCGCGCCGAGCGTCACCTGGGCGAACGAGGCGGTTCTGGAGGCGCAATGCGCCGACGGCGAATGGTCCGCCGCCACCGAGACCGTGGAGCGCCGCGCGGCTCTCGGTCTGATGGACAAGCATGCCGCCCGCCGGCAGCAGGCCGTGCTGCTCACGGCGGCCGCCCAGCGCCACGAGGCCGGCGAGCCCGAGACCGCGGCCGAGCAGGCGCTCAAGGCCGTCAAGCTCGCCCCGGACCTCGTGCCGGCCGCCGTCATCGCCGGCCGGCTGCTCGCCCGGCGCAACGACCTGCGCAAGGCCGCCAAGATCGTCGAGGCGGCGTGGAAGGCGACCCCGCATCCGGAACTCGCCAAGGTCTACCTCAACCTGCGCACGGGCGATTCCGCCCGCGACCGGCTGGCCCGCGCCGAGAACCTGGCCAAGCTCTCGTCCTGGGATCCGGAATCGCGCCTCGTGATCGCCCAGGCGGCGACCGAGGCCAAGGATTTCGCCCGCGCCCGCGAGGCCCTGGCGCCCCTGACCGACGATCGGCCGACGGCGCGCGTCTGCCGGATGATGGCGCGGATCGAGGCCGCCGAGCATGGTGCCGAGAGCGGCCGTTCCCGCGAGTGGCTCGCCCGCGCCGCCCGCGCCCCGCGCGATCCGGCCTGGGTCGCCGACGGCGTCATCTCCGAGCGCTGGGCCCCGGTCTCGCCGGTCACCGGCCGCCTCGACGCTTTCGTGTGGAAGACCCCGCCCGAGATCCTGGCCGGCCCCGAGGACGACGACGCGCCTGCTCCCGCCGAGCCCGCGGCTCCGGCCGAGATCCCGTCGGCGTCGGTACCGGCACCGGTCACGACCGACAGTCCGGCCCCCTCGACGCCCGGCTTCCTCCAGACCGGTGCCGGCGCGCCGTCGGCGCCGCCGGCGCCCGCGCCGATCAACGCCCCCGCCGGCCCGTCGCCGGCCCCGCAAGCCGCCGCGGACCGCCCTCGCCGCATCGCGTGATGCCCTGCGCCGCCCGGTTCAGAAACCGGGCGGCGCACATTCTGTGGCCTTCACCGCCTTGCCAGATGTCGGCGCCCCGGCTACAGACCCGCCACCTGCCGCACGAGACCACCGCCCGCGCCCCGCGCCCGCGTCGGTCCCCGGCCGGTTCCGGAGGGGTGGCCGAGTGGTTGAAGGCGCACGCCTGGAAAGTGTGTATACCGGAAACGGTATCGCGGGTTCGAATCCCGCTCCCTCCGCCAGATTTTTGATCTGCAAGGCCATGCGTGGTGTCCTGGGTTGTCGAACCCGTTGATGCAACACCATATTCTCCAGTGACGTGGTCGCGCGGTGGTCCGTCAGGACCGCCAAGGATACGCGTTGTGCTTGGGCATCCGTGACGGCGCCGCCCCTTCGCATCGCCATGCTGCTCTATCCCGGCATGACGGCGCTCGATGTCGTCGGACCACAAGGGATGCTGGCGGGCCTTGCTCCGGGCACCCTCGACCTCGTCGCTCAGACGGCCGGACCAGTCTCGAGCGACTCCGGCCTCAGCTTGATTGCCACGACGAGTTTCGCCGACCGTCCCAGCGATTTGGATATGCTGTTCGTACCGGGAGGCGATGGCACGGCTGCGCAAATGCGTGACGCTGCCACGCTGGCGTTTCTGAGGGATCGGGCGAGCCGGGCGCGATGGGTGACGGGCGTCTGTACCGGATCACTCATCCTACGTCGCAGAACCCAAGCCTTGCCAGTGCGTTAACGCGTTGCGCGTCTGTCTGCGTCGCCACAAGCAGATCTCCGAGAGCGCCATCGTGAGGAGCGGACCGCATGTCGCGCATTCATCGTTTGGGGCTTGTCACCCTGGCCGCCAGCGGAGTCTGGGGCCTCCTTTCAGCGAACTCCTCTGCTCAACCGGTGGGCACAGGCATGAACGGAGGCGTCGTTCCTATCGGCGCCTTCGGGCAGCCTTGTCTCGGTGTTTGCCGTCCCGCATTGCCGCCCTGTCGCGTCGGTCGGCGCTGGTTCGGACCCTACGGCTACGTGTGTTACCGTCCTGAGCCGCACATCCGTCCCTCGAGGCTGATGCCGCTCTGATCGTTCCCTGCCGGATTCGTGGATACCCTTTGCGCCGGGCCTCGAACCTCCTGCAATGAACCGCGACGCCTGACACTTCCCTCAAGCCATGGAAGCATTGGCAGCAGAGTTTCGGGCGGTGGGACCGCGATCGACGCAAGCGCGCAACACAAACACGGGCGCTCCTACCCTGCATCGAACAGATCCGCGGCCGATAAAGGTCAACGAATTCGCGCCGAACACTTTCAGTAAGTTCCAGCCCGTCAAACGCCCGGGGTTGGTCCTGCGGAAGTAGTAGCTGCCCGCGAAGGCAGGCACTCCGTGGCCCTTTCCAAATGTTGCTGTTTCGGCATTTTAGCCAACTTGAAATGGCATCGGAAATCATCGCTCACGTGCTGAATTCCTGGACGTGCCGCCTGTTTTTTAGGCTCACCGCAATGAGGCGATTAGTGAGCAAATCGGGTCGTTAACCACTTATTAACTTTCATCTAGGAATTTAGGTTGCGATGTGCGGCGCACCATCGCCCCATGGATACTTCCACCCCTTCTGGCAGCGCGACCACAGATGGCGAGACCTCGAATTGCGGTGTCGGTCCGCGCGCTCACAAGCCTGACCCTCGCCCTGGCCGTCGGTCTCGGCAGCAGCGTCACCCTCTACAAGTCGCACCGCCAGGCCGAGGCCGCCCGCTCGGACGCGATGCGGGCTGTCTTGGAGCGGGCCGCACCGCTGCTCGCCGACCATCTCGGCCGCACCCTGCGCGACGTCGGCCGCGACGTGGGCCTCGGCGCCCTCGACGACCGCGTCGTGCGGTCGGACCGCGCAGCGGACCTCTCGGCCTATCTCGCGGCTTGGCGGCGCCTGCGGCCCGAATACACCGACATCCTCGTGGCCGATCAGGCCGGGCGGGTCCGGGCGACGGCGAGCGGGAGCCTCGTAGGGGCCGACGTCTCCGGCGCCGTCTGGTTCGCCCGCGGCCTGCAGGGCGTGACCGCCGCCGACGCCTCGGAGAACAGCCGCGCCGGCACCGAGGCGCCGCGCAACGTCATCGTCGGCGCGCCCGTGCCCGGCGGCGGCGGCGTCGTGGCGATCCAGATGACGCCCCGCTGGATCGAGGACGCGGCGCAACTCGCCCGCCGTAGCCTCGGTGAGGCGGGAGCGGGCATCGCCTTCGCGGTGCTGAACGCGAGCGGCCGCACCGTTCTGCAGATCGGGGCCGCAGCGGTCGGACGCCCGAATCCGGGCGGCCTCGAGAGCTCCGCTCCCCTCGAGGGCAGCGAGCGGCCGGGCCTCGGCTGGCTGCTGGTGGCCCGGGGCGCCCCGGAACCGGGCGCCGCCGGACCGACCGACCAAGTCTCGCAGACGATGCTCTTCGCGATCCTGGCCGCCGGCATCGCAGGTCTCGCCGGCTGGATCGGCGGCGGCCTCGTCGGCCGGCGGATGCGCCAGATCGAGGCATCCTGCGCGCGGGACGTCCCGGGGCAGGTCCGCACCGCGCTCCCCATCCGCGAGTTGCAGAGCCTCGCCGAGGCCGTCGCGGATGCCATCGCCCGCGGCAAGGGCCGCGAGCGGATGATGCAGGACGCGCGCGCCGCACTCGTCCGCAGCCGCGAGCGCGTCCGCGCTTTCAAGACGATGGCCGGCTGGAGCTGCTGGGAGGTCGATCTGACGAACGGGCGCGTCACGTGGACGGACGCGGTCCTGCCGATCCTGCCGACGACCTCCGAGCACGCCACCACCCTCGACGACCTCGTCGCCCGGCTCGACCCGGAGGACCGCAACCTCATGCACGTGGCGATGCGATCGGCGGCCTCGGCAGGGGGGGCCCCGCAGGACGTGACCCTGCGCACGCTGCCGGTGGCGGGCGAGCAGTCCGGGCGGCGTCTGCACCTGCGCATGGCGCGGGTGCTGGACGACGGCGGCGCCCGCGAGCGCCTGCACGTGCTGAGCCGCGAGGTCGGCGTCGCCAGCCTATCGGGTGCCTCGGTCACGACGATCGCGCGGCCGCTGGCGCCGACAGCGAACGAGCCGGTTCTGGAGCGGCGGCGCGATGGGCTGCTGCGCCAGGTCACGGACGGTATCGTTCACGACGTCAACAACGCGCTCGCGGTGGTGATGACGGCCCTCGGCACCCTGCAGCGCCACGGTCACGACCTGCCGGAACGGGCCCTCCACCTCGCCGACGTGGCCTTGCGGGGCGCTCGCAACGGGGCAGCCCTCACGCGGCGCGTCTCCGCTCTGACCCGGCGCGAGGCCTCGACGCTCGCCGAAACTGATCTCGGGATGGTCCTCGACGATCTCACCGACTTCCTGCGCAGCTCGGTCGCGCCGCAGATCACCATCGGCCTGTCGCTGGACGAGCCGCTCCCGCCGCTGTTGTGCAGCGAGCGGCAGATCGAGATCCTGGTCCTCAATCTCGTCCTCGACATCAAGGCGGCGGCCCCGGACGGCTGCGGGGTCTCCCTCGTCGTCGAGGCGGCCGAGCCGCCGGCGACGAGCCTCCTCGCGTCCCGGCCGAGCCTGTGCCTGACCCTATCGGCGCCGGTCGATCTCACCAATCGGCGCGGCCTCGCCTCGGTCGGCGACCTCGCCGAGGAAATCGGGGCGGCCGTCGACGTCCAGTCGGCGGAAACAGGGACGACCGTCCGGGTCTGGCTCCCGGCCGGCGAGCGGCGGGCCCTTGCCGAGCCCGCGGCGGACGGGGCCGCCGACGCTCTCTCCATCCTGCTGGTGGAAGCGGACGCGCTGCTGCGGGCCACCGCGGCGAGCGCCCTCGCCGACCTCGGCCACGCCGTCACCCAGGCCGCCTCGAGCGCCCAGGCGATGGAGATCTTGTCCGCCCAGCGCGGCTTCGACATCCTGCTGGCCGACTATGCCCTGCCGGGCATGAGCGGCCTCCAGCTCGCCGCGACCGTGTCCCGCACGCACCCGCGGATCCGCACCATCCTGGCCGGCCCGCGCGGGCACCTGCCGGCGAACGCCCAGATCTTCCAGCAGCTTCACAAGCCCTTCGGCCTGCCGGAGCTCGCCGCCGCCCTGCGCCCGCGAAGCGCAGATAGGAGCGAGCAGGAGGCGGCCTGATGCGGGAGAGCCTAAGCTGGAAACAAGCACCCTGCAGCAACCGGGAGGGTCATGCAGTCCTCGCGCAGTCCAGAAGCGATGGGAAGTAATCCGCGCGGGAGGCTCCCATTCGCTTGCGGTAATGATTGGCTATTCAAAGTTACCTTCTTGTTTTTCCTCTGCAACTACAGATTCAGCCGCGCTGCAAGCTGATGCAAATACGCCACGCAATGGTTTAAAGCTCCACAGGCAACGCCAAAGCGCTGCGTTAACCTTCTTGGTTAGGTAAAATTCTATATACTGCGCCGCAGAAACCTGGCGGTATCTGTAGGTTTTGGAGCCTCGACGTGCCTGAATTCAGACTCCGAACCGCCTGGACGCTCGCGCTCGTGCTCGGGATGTTGACAGCGGCACCCGCCTTAGCCGCGGACTGGTACACGGGCACCGAGCGGGGTGGCCAGTCCGACGATTACATCGTGGCCTTTGACGGCGCGGCTACCGTCACCTCGAACAGTTCCGCCTTCGGCGCGCTGACGACGACGATCGCGCCGGCCGGCTCTCTGGTCGAGAGCGGGCCGCGTATCCGCGTCCAGGCGATCGCCGGCACCTACTCCTATCCCGGGGCGACCGCCGGGTCTCGGGTCCGCGGCGACCAGCAGGAGGGGTCGGTCTTGGCCGGCTACGAGTGGATCTGGGATCAGGCCGCGCTCGCCGGCTACGTCGGCTTCAACGTCCGCAACAACGAGCTCTCGGTCCTCGATCCGCGCAACCCGGTCGTGGGCACCGGCGTCGGCGCGAAGGTCGCGGCCGACCTCTGGCTCAACCCGACGCAGAACACATTGTTCGCCGCGAACGCGTCGTACTCGACCCTGTTCAGCGCCTACTACGTGCGCGCGAAGGCCGGCTTCATGGTCGCCGACGGCGTGTTCGTCGGACCGGAGGGGACGCTGCTCGGCGACGCCTACTTCAACCAATGGCGCTTGGGCGCGCATCTGACCGGATTCGCCGTCGGTCCAATGAAATTCTCGCTTGGCGCAGGTTATGCACGCGACCGTGTGCAGAAGGGCGGCTACTATACCAGTGTCGAGGGACGAGCCGCGTTCTAGTTCACCTGGGAACGCCTGTGCCGATATGATCATCGTTCTGCACGAATCTCCGGTAGAGTATCTCACATCTTGAGCATCGTGCGTTATTCGGGCTGCAGACCCCGGCATGCACGACAGGATTA
Organism: Methylorubrum podarium; assembly: GCF_040270385.1. Classification (NCBI taxonomy): domain Bacteria; kingdom Pseudomonadati; phylum Pseudomonadota; class Alphaproteobacteria; order Hyphomicrobiales; family Methylobacteriaceae; genus Methylorubrum; species Methylorubrum podarium. The sequence continues at coordinate 71,225 of NZ_JBELQE010000033.1, forward strand.
AGAGTCAGGACTTCGCGGCGATGCCGATCTTTCTCACACGTCTCTCCTGGTTCGTGACCGCCGCGCTGGTCATCGGCCTCCTGCTGCAGCCGGTGGGGACAGCGGTCCAGCTCGAGATGAGCCTCGGCGCCATCGCGGTCATGACGGCGCTCTGGCTGTTCACGCGGGGGCGGACCGCGCACTACATCTTCCTTGGCATCGGAAGCCTGGTCGTCATCAAGTATTTCTACTGGCGGATCACCCGGACCCTGCCATGGTCCGCAGATCCGATCAGCCTCACCGCCGGGCTCATCCTGCTCGCGGCGGAACTCTACTACCTATACATCCTGTTCCTCAGCCTGTTCATCAACGCCGACCCGCTCAAGCGTCCGCCGGCCCCGATCGGCAACGAGGCGGACCTCCCGACGGTCGACATCTTCGTGCCGAGCTACAACGAGGACGCGTCGATCCTCGCCACGACGCTCGCCGCTGCGCGCTCCCTCGACTACCCGGCGCAGAAGCTCACGGTCTGGCTCCTCGACGATGGCGGGACGGACCAGAAATGCGCCGACCCCGACGCCCGCAAGAGCGCCGAGGCGCGGGCGCGCCGCGTCGGCCTCGAGCGCCTCTGCGAGGAACTCGGGGTCCGCTACCTGACGCGCCGCCGCAACGTGCACGCCAAGGCCGGCAATCTCAACAACGGGCTGAAGCACGCCACGGGCGAGATCGTGGTCGTGCTCGACGCCGACCACGTCCCTTTCCGCTCTTTCCTGAAGGAGACCATCGGCCACTTCGCGCAGGACCCGCGTCTGTTCCTCGTGCAGACGCCGCACGCCTTCCTGAATCCCGACCCGATCGAGCGGAACCTGCGCACCTTCGAGCGCATGCCCTCCGAAAACGAGATGTTCTACGCGATCAGCCAGCCCGGCCTCGACAAGTGGAACGGCTCGTTCTTCTGCGGTTCGGCCGCGCTCCTGCGCCGGACGGCGCTCGACGAAGCGGGCGGCTTCTCGGGCATCACCATCACCGAGGATTGCGAGACCGCCTTCGAGTTGCACAGCCGCGGCTGGACCAGCATTTACGTCGACAAGCCGCTCATCGCCGGCCTGCAGCCCGACACCCTGCGCGACTTCATTGGTCAGCGCTCGCGCTGGTGCCAGGGCATGCTGCAGATCCTGATTTTAAAGAACCCGGTGTTCAAGCGCGGGCTGAATATGATTCAGCGCCTCTGCTACATGTCCAACATGACGTACTGGTTTTTCCCGGTACCCTGCTTGGTCTTCATGTTCGCGCCGCTGCTGTACATCTTCTTCGACATGAAGATCGTCGTCGCGAACGTTGACGAGGCAATCGCCTACACGGCGACCTACATCATCGTGAACCTGATGATGCAGAACTATCTCTACGGCCGCGTGCGCTGGCCCTTCGTCTCGGAGCTGTACGAGTACGTCCAGGGCCTGTTCCTGATCAAGGCAACGGCGGCCGTCATCCTGTCGCCGCGCAAGCCCACCTTCAACGTCACGGCCAAGAACGTCACGCTTGACCAGGACCATCTCTCGCCGCTGGCGCTGCCCTTCTTCGTCGTCTACCTGATCCTGCTCGCGGGCAGCCTCTTGGCGGCGTACCGCTACGCGTTCGAGCCGGGCATCACCAATCTGATGCTGGTCGTCGGTCTCTGGAACCTCGTCAACGTGATCAAGGCCGGCGCGGCCCTCGGAGTCACCGCCGAGCGGCGCCAGACCGAGACCACCCCGTCGCTGACCGTGGACCGGCAGGCGGTGCTGACCCTGAACGGCCTCGCCATCGACGTGCGGGTGGAGCGGGTCTCGGCCCAGCGCTGCCGGATCCGAATGGACACGATCGCCCCGACCCGCCGTAGCGAGGACAGCAGCACCGGGACGCTCGCGATCGTCCCGCAGCAGGTCGGCAGCTCGGTGGGCACGTGGCCTTCCATGCCCGTGACCCTCACGAGTTCCGCCCTCTCGGGCGAGGAGACGGTATGTGAGCTTCAGTTCGAGCGGCTCAGCCCGCGCGACTATTTCGCCCTCGCCGACCTGATGTACGGCGACGCGGAGGCGATGACGCGCTTCCAGCAGGCGCGGCGGCGGCACAAGACGCTGTTCGCGGGCATCGCGCAGTTCGTTTGGTGGGGTCTGGTCGAGCCGTTCCGGGCGCTGTCCTACGGGCTCGCGGACCTGCGCCGCCGTGCGCCGGCCGAAGCCGAGCCGGTTCCTGTCCCCAAGACCATCACAATGCGCAAGTCCCTCGCCGCCCGCACCGCGCGCCGGAACGCGGACGCGATCGCGGCCCGCGCCGCGGAGCCGGTCGCGGAGCCCGAGGCGGAGAACCCGGCCGCGCAGGCGCCGGCCGCTGAAATGCCCCCCTCCTGGCTGCAACTCATGGTCAATGCCGAGAACGAGGCCCTCGCGCGCAACCGCCAGCGGCGGTCGGCGGACCTCGCCCCCTCGCCCGAACCGGCGGCAGGCTGACGGCACGAAGCGACAGCCCATGACCCGGTTTCCCCTCCCCCCGCGATGGCTGACGGTCGACATGCCCCTGCTTCGCTTCACCGCCGGCCGGTCCCGGCGGCGGGCCCTTGGAGCGCCCCTCGCCCTTCTTGCCGCCGGACTCGCTCTCGTCCCGGCGGAGCAGGCCGATGCGCAGAGCTTCCTCGGCCGCACGGTCCCACAGGTCCTCGTGGTGCCTCCGGAGCAGGACGCCTCCGCGCGGCCGGCTCCCCTCCCCGCCCCGATCCCGGGCGCGAGCTCGGTCGCGCCCCCGCTGCGGGAGCGGCCGGCGCGCGCCGAGGTCGCCGCCGTCCAGCCAGCGGCGCCCATCCCGCAGCGGCCGCTGCCCAGCATCAGCGAGAACCTCCGCCTCGTGGGCGAGGAGAGCAACCTGCAATGGTCTGTCTTCCTGACCGAGGCGCAGGTTCGCGAGCGGGCGCGCTTCCGGATCGGCTATCTCGCCGCCATCTCGGTCATGCCCGAATCGTCGTTCATCACCGCGACCGTCAACGACACGGTGATCGGGCGCGCCCAGATCAACGCCCCGGGCGCCGTGAAGCTGATCGAGTTCGATGTGCCCGAGGGCGTCCTGAAGCCCGGCTATAACGCGGTCCGCCTCGGCGGCGTCCAGCGCCACCGGGTAGATTGCTCGCTGCCGGCGACCTTCGAGCTGTGGACCCAGATCGACCCCTCCTGGACCGGCTTCATCCTGCCGCCCGGGACCGGGGCCGTGGCGAGTCTGCGTGACCTGCCGGCCGTCCCGCCCAACGGCCAGGGCATCGTCCCGATCCGCGTCGTGCTGCCGGGACGTCCCGCCCCCGCCAGCTTCGAGCGCATCATCCGGGCAGTCCAGCAGCTCGCCCTCGTCGGGCGCTTCTCGCAGGTCGTCGTCGAGTACGGGCCGCTCCTGACGGGTCCGGCCGGCATCAACCTCGTTGTCGGGACGGCGGACGAGCTACGGGCGGTGCCCGGCCTCGACATGGGCAGCGCCGTCGGCGGCGCGCCCCTGAGCTTCCACGCCGCCAAGGACGGACGCGCCGCGACGCTCGTCATCACCGGTGCGGACGGAGACGACCTCGACGCGGGGGTGGTCGCCCTCAAGCGCCGCGAGGGCCTCGACGCCCCCGTCGGCAGCCCGCAGGGGCTGCGCGTGCTGGCCCTCGCCAAGGGCGTGCCGGTGCGCGGCGGCGACATCATCCGGCTCGACACGTTCGGCCTGCAGAACCGCGAGTTCACCGGCCGCCTGTTCCGCTCCGGGTTCGACCTGACGCTGCCGGCCGATTTCGTGCCGGCGGACTACGCGCGCATCGAGCTGGCGCTGGAGGGCGGCTACGCCCCGGGCCTCGAGGTCGGCGCCCAGATCATGGTGGACATCAACGGCCGCAACGCCGCCAGCGTCCCGCTGCCGAACACGGCCGGGGAGCGCCTGCGCGGCGAGCCGATCGCGCTGCCGCTCGACCTCTGGCGCCCGGGCCGCAACCACGTCGACGTGAAGGCGCTCCTGGCGACCGAGTCCGACCGCACCTGCGACACCGCCAATCCGAGCGACGAGCAGAAGCGCTTCCTGTTCCTCAATACCAGCACACTGAAGGTGCCGCCCCTAGCCAGAGCCCTGCGCGTGCCGGATCTCGCCGCGACAGCGAGCAGCGGCCTGCCCTACGCTCGGTCCGCTAAGCGCCCCTGGCTCGTCGTGCCGACGCCCGACCGCGACACGATGGGCGCGGCCACGACGATCGCGGTCCAGATGGCCATCGCCGCCGACCGCGTCATCGATTTCTCGCTGAGCGCCGAGCGCCCCGCCGACCGCGATGCCCCGGCCGTCGTGGTGGCGCCCGCCCGCGCCCTCGACCCAGCCCTCCTGCGCACCATCGGCCTGGAGCCCGACCAGCTCCGGCAGATCTGGCAGGGCCGCGCGGAGCCCGCGCCGGTCCCGCCCGGGCAGGAGGCAGCGAAGCTCGCCAGCGCGCCCGGACAGACGGACGGGATGAGCCTGGAGCGACTGCAGAACAACGTGCCACCGGCCTGCGCGCTGCCCGCCGCCCACGCCCGCGTCGCGGCCCTCGCCACGCAGCGCCCGCGCCTCGCCGGGTCCCGGAGCCGCAACGAGGCCGCCGACATCGCGACCGCCTGGGACGCCACCCTGCAGACCGCTCCCTCGCTCATCGATCAGGTCTCGGCGATGGCGGGCCAGATCGGGGACGCAGCGCAGGCCTCGCTCCAAGACGCCGCGGCTTGGGTCAAGGGGCAGGTGAAGGACCCGCCCGTGGAGATCGGCTCGCGCGCGTCGCTCGTGGTCGGCCAAGGCGTCGACGGCGAGGGCCTCGGCTCTGTAGTGACGGTCTTCACGGCGCCGAACGCCGCCCTCCTCCAGGCCTCGGTCACCTGCCTCAGCAGCCCAGTCCTGTGGAGCAGGCTGCAAGGCCGCATCGCGACTCTGGACGCCAACGACGGCGCGATCAGCACCTACGAGGCGAAGCGCTCCCGCCTGCTCGAGACCGAGCCGCGCAACCTTGCCAATCTGCGCCTTGTCTTCGCGGGCTGGCTGTCGATGAACCCCTCGATCTACGTCCTTGCGCTGTTCGCCGCCGCGATCGCGCTCGGCCTGAGCACGAACGCGATGCTCCGCGGCGTCGGGCGGACGAGTGCCGGCGGGCGCGGTCCGGACGGACCCACCCGCGACACGAATTCGGGAGAACCCTCGTGAGCCGGACCCGATTCTGCCTCTCGCTCGCCCTCGGCCTCCTGGGCGCGCAGGCCGTCGCCGAGCCGGCCGCGCCCCCGCGCGACGCGGCCCCCGCCGAGGCGCGCCGCGACGAGCCGGCGGCCGAGAGCGTCTCGCCCCTCTTCAATGCCCTCGGCAACACCTCGGCCTGGCTCGCCTACAAGGCGCGCTTCGTCACCGACCAGGGCCGGGTCGTCGACACGGGCAACGGCCAGATCAGCCACAGCGAGGGCCAGGGCTACGGGATGCTGCTCGCCGTGGCGGCCGGCGACCGCGACGCGTTCCAGCGGATCTGGAATTGGACGCGCGCCAACCTCATGGTGCGCGACGACTCGCTGCTCGCCTGGCGCTGGGAACCGGACAAGCGCCCCGGCGTCGCCGACACCAACAACGCCACGGACGGCGACATCCTCGTCGCCTGGGCCCTGGTCGAGGCCGCGGACGCCTGGTCGGACATGGGCTACCGCGCAGCGGCGCGGCGGATGGCCGTCGATATCGGCCGGCGCACGATCCTCTTCGGCGTCGCGAGCCAGCCGCTGCTGCCCGGCATGTCCGGCTTCTCGGCCGAGGACCGTGCCGACGGGCCGGTCGCGAACCTGTCCTACTGGATCTTCCCCGCGTTCCCGCGCCTCGCGACCGTGGCGGGGGAGATCGACTGGGCCGCCGTGACCCGCAGCGGGCTCGACCTCCTGGCCAAGGCGCAGTTCGGCCCCTCCAAGCTGCCGACGGAGTGGATCTCGTTGCGCGACCCAGCGCCGAAGCCGGCCGCGGGGTTCCCGGCCGTCTTCTCCTACAACAGCATCCGGATCCCGCTCTACCTCGCCTGGGCGGGCATCACCGACCATCGCCTCCACGCCCCGTTTTCGCAGACCTGGGGCGCGCGCGAGCGCATGGGCCTGCCCATCGTCGATACCGCCGGCGGCCACACTGTCGAGTGGATGCAGGAGCCCGGCTACGAGGCCCTCTCCGCCCTCGAAGCCTGCGCCGTGTCTGGCGAGGCCCTCCCGGCGAGCTTCACGGCCCCGGCCAAATCCGAGAATTACTACCCGGCGACGCTGCATCTTCTCGCGCTCGTCGCGGTGCAGACGAGGTTCAAGACATGCCTTGGGCGTTAGAGCCGGCCTTCCGGCCTCGGCGCGGCGGCACGGCGCTGCTGATCCTGCTCGGGGCGAGCCTTGGCTGCGCCGGACCGGCCGCGGCGCAGCCCCTTCCGGCGCGGCCCGGCACCTCCGTGGTGCTGCAGCCCTCCGAGCGGCGCGCGCCGGTCATCCTCGAGACGACGCCCGCGACGCCGCTCCAGACGGAGATCATCGACGAGAGCGCCCTACGCTACTACGCGGCGAACGGCCAGACTCACCGCGTTCAGGCCGAGATCCGGCGCCTGCAGCGGCGATACCCGAACTGGATCGTGCCGACGGACCTCGACACCGTGAAGCCGAGCCCGCCCGAGGAGGCGCCGCTCTGGGATCTCTTCACGGCCGGGCGGTTCGATGACCTGCGCGCCTCGATCGCCGCGCGCCGGGCGCTGGATCCCGACTGGCAGCCCTCCGAGGAACTCGCGCGCAAGCTCGGCCGCGGCACCTTCCGCAGCGAGGTGAAGGCGGCCGCGCAGAGCGGGGCCTGGGCCGAGATCGTCGCCCGCATCGGTGCCGACCCGGACGCCATGCAGGCGCCCGACATCGACATCGCGTGGTACGTAGCCGAGGCCTACGCGCGCATCGGCCAGACCGCCGCGGCGGCGAGCGTCTACCGCGGCATCCTGGAGCGTCAGAGCGAGACCGCCCTGCGCCTCGCGACCATCCAGAAGGCGATGGCCAACCTGCCGATGGCCCAGGTCGAGACGCTGCTGGCGCTCGGGCGTGCGGCCGCGGACGGGTCGAGCGAGTTCAAGCCGATCCAGAGCGACATCACCCGCTCCCGCATCGCCGCCTTCCTGCACGGCGAGACCGACATGCGCGTCCCGCCCGCCGAGCTCGCGTCGTTCGGCGAGAGCGCGCGGAGGCTCGGCGACGCCGGGCAGATCAGCATGCTCGGCTGGTACGCCCACCGGCGCCGCCAGTTCCGCGAGGCGCTGGATTGGTTCAAGGCCGCGATCGCCCGCGGCGGCGACTCGACGGTGGCGCACGGGCTCGCCCTCAGCCTGATAGAGATCGGCCAGGAGCGCGAGGCCGAGGAGGTCGCGTTCGCTTGGCGCGGCCCTTCCCTCGAGAACACCATCCTGTACATCGACCTGATGGCGAGGCGCCTGACCCAGTCGCCGGCGGTGCCGTTGGAACCGCACCGCACCGACCGCTTCGCCAAGGTCGTGCTGGCGGCCTCCTCCGGAGAGGGCGCTCAGGCGCTCGGCTGGTACGCCTACAATTCCTGCCAGTACGAGACCGCGCTCGAGTGGTTCGAGCGCGCGGCGGCCTGGATGCCGCGCGAGCCCGTGATCCTCGGCTACGCGCTGACCCTCGCCCGCTTGAAACGCACTCGCGAGTACCTGGAGGTCCTGAACCGCTATGACGGCCTCTTTCCGAAGGTCGTCGAGCAGGCGTTTCCCGCCGACGTGCAGCCCGGCGACCCCACGCCCTGCTCCGCGCGCGCCGCCCCTGCGCCCGTCATCCAAGTGGCGAGCGCGGCGGGGCCGACGCGGGTGCCCAAGCCGAGTGCCGGGCGCACGGCCGCCGTCCAGCCGGTGGCGGTCAAGCGGACCGACTTCCCCGTCGCTGTGGCGGCCGAGAACCCGCTCCACTTCGCCGGCGGCTCGATCGCGCCCGATCCCGCCCGCGACGGCGAGTATCTCCGCCCGACCCGTCTCGCGCAGCCGCCGCTCGTGGCGCGGCGCGTCGTCGGCGTCGCGGCGATGCCCTACGAGCGCTACGGCTACACGCTGCTCCCGGGCTGGAACGGCACCGACCGGCCGAGCTTCCAGATCGGCAGCGGCTCTCCGCCGGTCGGCACCTTAGCGCAGGCCGAGGCAGCGGCCGAGCCCCGAGCGGGCGCGCAGCGTCCGGCCTCCCGAGGCGAGGCCGACCGGTTCGGCGCCTTCGACGTCAATCCCGCCGGCGCGCGGCCGGACACCCGCTCCCTGGGACAATGATGACCGACCTCTGCTCCCCCACGGCCCGGGCCCGGCGCCTGACTTGGATGGGCCTCAAACTGGCCCTCCTCTGCCTCGCGCTGCCGGCCTGCACCGCGACCCAGGACAGGCCGAGCGCGAGCCGCGCGATGCCCGACGGGTTCTTCAGCGCGCTCGACACGCGACCACCTGCGAAGAGCGGCCCGCTGATGTCGCTGCCGCGCAGCGGCGCGGTCACGAACGTCGACGAGACCACCTACGCCAACGGCCGTCGGCAGCGGATCTCCCTCGACGGGCCGAACTCCCGGAGTCGGATCGAGATCATGCTCCGGACCGGCGAGCGCGGCGGCCTGCCCATGGACAAGCCCACCCGCGCCGGGATCGCCGGGGAACTCGCGCAGCTCGCCTCTGAGGGGAGCTACCGCATCGTCCGGCGGCCGATCCGCAATCGCTACGGTCAGTTCGGCGTCGCCCTGAGCGCCCGCTGCGCCTATGCTTGGCAATGGATCGACAACCTGCGCGACTATGATCGCGGGCTCGGCTGGACCGGCGGCGAGGTTGCCGCGTCCCTTCGCGTCGAGCACTGCCATCGTGACTCGACGACCCCGGAGTTGCTCCTCGCTGACCTCGAGCGCCTGACCATCCGTACGGGTTTCAGCCAGGACGCAGCCCCCTGGTCCCCCCGTCCCCGCCGACGGATCGTGCGGGCAGCCGAGCCGCAGGAGTCCGCCCCCACCCCGGTTCCAGCCTCGGCAGGGATCTCCCCGCTGCCGGCGCCCGCGCCAGTCGCGGTCAACAGCAGCCGGACACTCGTCACGGCTGCGCCGGAGCGGCCTCCGCAATACCTGACTGGCGAGGTGGCGCGTACCCAGGCCGGTGCCGCGGCGGGCGAAGTCGGCCAGAGCTTCGCCGTGCCGCGGCCGAGCGGCCAGGGGGGGACCTCCCTCGATCAGCCGCGCTTCCTCAGCGAGCGCGTGACGGCCTCTGCCGACCGGGGGGCGGGCGGGACCGCGGCGCCTCCGCCGCCGGTTCCAGTCCAAGCACCGCGGCCGGAGCGCCTTTCGGCAGACGTCCCAGCCCAAGCCTATCGCGGGCCGGTGCCCCCGCCCTTCGGCTGGTAGTGGCGGCGCCCCCGCCGGGACCGGTCCGCGGAGCCTCAGATCCCCCAGAGGACGCCAACTACCTTACAGTAGGCCCACCGGACCAACCATTCCATCTCGATGGCAGCTACTGGGCTCCAAGCAACCACTCGGTGGTTTTGGCCGAAGGTCTTCTGATGCTGCAGCGAGCCGTCATCCGAGGCTGGGCTTGACGGCGGTAGCGGGCTCCACCTGACGAGTTCCTGACGCTCGGAGCCTGTCATGCCTGAAGTCGCTACCTCCCAACCCACCTTCGGTCAGGCGATTGACGGCGTCCACGTCGTCCTCGCGCTCGAAAGCGATGACGGCCGAGGCGCCGAGTTGTTCGACAAGCGCAGCGTCGCTGCCTCGCGCCGTCGCCAGGACCCGCGCGCCGATGGCCTTGGCGACTTGGACGGCGATGGCCCCGACGCCCCCCGCAGGCGGTCGATGAGAATGAGCAGGCCAAGGCCATCGTACTCTCGGTGCTGGAACTTGGTCGTGGTCTCGGCTTGCCGGTCGCGGCGGAGGGGGTGGAAACGCCGGCTGAACTGCGCTTCCCGGCCGAGGAAAGCTGCCAATCTGTTCAGGGGGTACTTGCTGGGCAAACCCGCGCTGATCGACCAGCGTGCACCGCATACCCATAGTAGGAGACCCGGCACGGAAGGTTCGATGCAAGTCGCCTGACGCATTGTCGTTAGGTCGGAGCGAGGGGCGTGCAGAACCTCCATCGAGCGTCCCGTTCGAGCGCTCGGCCGGCTCTCCGTTCTGCGGCTGATCTCGTCCATGACCGTGAACGCGAAGGCGGCACGCAGCCGAACCCAATCCTCGTGAAGTTTGGCTTCCGGCCCGGACAGCCTCAGGCCGATAGCCGTCGCGCGATCACGGCGCGGGCTATCGGCAGTTCCTCGTCCGCCGAAATGACGTAGACGGGGATCGTCGAATCGTCGGCGCTGATGCGGGTGTCGTGGGCCGCGTTGCGGGCCGCATCCAGGCGGAGGCCGGTCCAGGCGAGGCCTTCGGCGATGGCCGAGCGAATCTGGGCCGAGCGTTCGCCGATGCCGGCGGTGAAGACGAAGGCGTCGAGGCCGCCCATGGCCGCCATCATCGAGCCGGCCTCGCGCACCACGCGGTAGGCGAACAGGGCGAGCGCCTCGGCGGCCCGGGGATCGTCGCTCGCCAGCAGGGTGCGGGCGTCGTTGCTGAGGCCGGAGACGCCGAGCAGGCCCGAGCGGCGGTTCAGGATCTCGGACACCTCGGACGGCGCCATGCCGCGCTGTTCGATCAGGTGGAGCACGAGCCCGGCATCGATGGCACCGCAGCGCATGCCCATCATCAGGCCGTCGAGCGCGGTGAAGCCCATGGTGGTGGCGACGCTGCGTCCCTCGTGCAGGGCGCAGAGGCTTGCCCCGTGGCCGAGATGCGCGACGATGACCCGGCCCTTCGCCCGCTCGCCGGCGATGTCCGGCAACACGTCGGCGACGTGCTGGTAGGACAGGCCGTGGAAACCGTAGCGGACGAGACCCTGGTCCGTCAGTTCGTGCGGGATCGCGAAGATTTGGGCGAGCCGCGGCATGGTTCGGTGGAACGCGGTGTCGAAGCAGGCGACCTGCGGCAGGTCCGGCCACGCGCTTCGGACGGCGCGGATCGCTGCGAGGTTGTGCGGCTGGTGCGCCGGGGCCAGCGGGATCAGGGCTTCGAGGGCCGTCATGACGGCCTCGTCGATCACCACCGGCGCCGAGAAATCCGGGCCGCCATGGACGATGCGGTGTCCGGCTGCGCAGAGCGCAATGCCGTCTGCGCGGCGGATCCGGTCGAGCAGCCAGTGGGTCGCCGCCTCGTGGGTACTGTCCTCCGGCAGGCCCCCCTCGAACAGGTGCGCCTGCGCCCCTACGGCGCCTCCGAACCGCGCCCGACTGCCGATGCCCTCGATGCCGCCGCGGCAGAGCGGTTGCAGCGTGCCGGCGGCGAACAGCGCGAACTTCACGCTCGACGAGCCGGCGTTCAGGACCAGGATGGCGGCGTCCTTCGAGGGCGTCATGGAAAGGTCTCCTCTCGTGGCGCCCCTTCGGCGCTTATCGCAGGGTGACGGCCAGGGACTCGGCTGCCTCGCGCAGGGTCGGCAGGTGCTCGGCGGCGTTCGCGCGTGACACCCGCACCACGGGCGCCTGAAGCGCGAGCGCAGCGATGCAGTCGCGCCCGTTGCGGTCGAAGATCGGCACCGCGACGCAGAACAGGCCGGACAGGAATTCCTCGTCGTCGAAGGCGTAGCCGTCCCGCCGGATGCGGCCGAGTTCGGCCCGCAATGCCTCGGCGTCGGCCAGCGTGTTGGCAGTGTGGCGCTCCAGCGTCAGTGCGCCGATCAGCCGATCGCGTTTGGCCGGCGGCATCATCGCCAGGAACAGCTTGCCGCTCGCCGAGGCGTGGGCCGGCACTCGCGAACCCTTCTGGAACGCGACCCGCAGGGGGGCGGCGGCCTCGACGCGGTCGAGATACATCACCTCGCTGCCCTCCAGCACCGTGAGGTTGCAGGATTCGCCGAGCCGCCCGACCACGCGCTCGAGGATCTGGTGGCGCTGGGTCGAGCCGGAATTGTTCGACAGGATCGCGAAGGCGAGCGCGGTCGCGCGGGCCGCCAACTCGTAGCGGCGGCCGTCGGGCATCCGCCGCAGCAGGTCGGCCCCCTCCAGCATGGTGAGCCAGCGGTGCAGCGTCGGCTTGGGTAGGCTAGCCGCTTCCGTCAGCTCCGCGAGCGTCGGCGGGTGATCCATCCCCGCGACGATCTCCAGAAGGCTGAACGCCTTGAGGGCAGGTGAAGATTCGGCGGCGTCGTCCATGATGATTGGCATCTTATTCCGATTTCCTGAATGTTTGAAGCAAAAAAACGAGATTTTCGTTGCGGAACGGCGCGGTGGGGCGTTAGGTGTCGTCTGACTGAGAATGCGGCGGACGTGGGTCTGCCCGCCCAGTGGCACCCGACCCCAACGGGTTCGGCGCCGCCCGGGCCGACGAGCGGCCGATCGCAACAAACCAGCAGAACCAGGGTGGGAGAGTGCGCCATGAGGATGACGACCGAAGAGGCCTTCATCAAAGTTCTTCAGATGCACGGCATCGAGCATGCCTTCGGCATCATCGGCTCGGCGATGATGCCGGTTTCCGACTTATTTCCCAGGGCCGGCATCACCTTCTGGGACTGCGCGCACGAGAGCAATGCGGCGCTGATCGCCGACGGCTATTCACGGGTGACTGGCAGGATGGCGATGGCGGTGGCCCAGAACGGGCCGGGCGTGACCGGCTTCGTCACAGCGATCAAGACGGCTTACTGGAACCACACGCCGATGCTGCTGGTGACGCCCCAGGCGGCCAACAGGACGATCGGCCAGGGCGGCTTCCAAGAGGTCGAGCAGATGGCCCTGTTCGAGGACATGGTCTGCTATCAGGAAGAAGTGCGCGACCCGAGCCGCGTCGCCGAGGTGCTCAACCGGGTGATCGAGAAGGCGTGGCGCGGCTGTGCCCCGGCACAGATCAACATTCCGCGCGATTTCTGGACGCATCAGGTCGACATTGCGCTCCCGCAGATCGTCCGACTGGAGCGGCCGACCGGCGGGCGCCATGCGATCGCGGAAGCCGCGGCGCTGCTCTCGACGGCCAAGTTCCCCGTCATCCTGAATGGCGCAGGCGTCGTCATCGGCGACGCGATCCAAGAATCCGTCGCGCTGGCCGAGCGGCTCGATGCGCCGGTGGCCTGCGGCTACCAGCACAACGATTCTTTCCCGGGCTCGCATCCGCTGGCCGTCGGGCCGCTCGGCTATAACGGCTCGAAGGCGGCGATGGAGCTGATCGCCAAGGCCGACGTGGTGCTGGCGCTCGGCACCCGTCTCAATCCGTTCTCGACCCTGCCGGGCTACGGTATCGATTACTGGCCGAAAGACGCCAAGATCATCCAGGTCGACATCAACGCCGACCGGATCGGCCTGACCAAACCAATCACCGTCGGCATCTGCGGCGACGCCAAGCACGTCGCGCAGGAATTGCTGCATAAGCTTGCGCCGGACGCCGGCGATGACGGCCGCGAAGAGCGCCGGGCGCTCATCCACCGCACGAAATCCGCCTGGGCCCAGGCCCTGACCTCCCTCGACCATGAGGACGACGACGAGGGCACATGCTGGAACGTCGAGGCGCGGGAGCGCGAGAGTGAGAAGATGTCGCCGCGCCAAGCGTGGCGGGCGATCCAGGCGGGCCTTCCCGCGAACGCGATCCTCTCGACCGACATCGGCAACAACTGCGCCATCGGCAACGCCTACCCGACCTTCGACCAGGGCCGGAAATACCTCGCGCCGGGCATGTTCGGCCCCTGCGGCTACGGCTTCCCGGCGATCATCGGCGCCAAGATCGGCTGCCCGGACGTGCCGGTCTTCGGCTTCGCCGGCGATGGCGCCTTCGGCATCTCGATGAACGAGATGACCTCGATCGGCCGCGACGAGTGGCCGGCGATCACCATGGTGATCTTCCGCAACTTCCAGTGGGGCGCCGAGAAGCGCAACTCGATCCTCTGGTACGACAACAACTTCGTCGGCACCGAACTCGACACCAAGCTGAGCTACGCCAAGATCGCCGAGGGGTGTGGCTTCCGCGGCGTGCGCGTCGAGACCCAGCGGGCGCTGACGGAGGCGATCCAGCAGGCGGGCGAGGCCCAGGCGGAGGGCATCACGACCTTCATCGAGGTGATGCTCAATCAGGAGCTCGGCGAGCCCTTCCGCCGCGACGCGATGAAAAAGCCGGTCGTCGTCGCCGGCATCGACCGCGCCGACATGCGCCCGCAACGCGTGGCTTGAGCCTCAAGGCGCGGCGCGTCTCGCGCCGTGCCCTATTCAGCGGGCGTCGGGCCTCGGGTCGGGCACGAACCCGTCACGGTTGGGCATCGTCACCTTGGGAAGCGTTCCGGCATCCATCACCGCGTCGTCGGGCACGAGGCCGTTCAGATTGAGGACGTAGGCGACGAGGGCGTAGACCTCGTCGGGCTTGAGCGATTGCGGCGCGTTCATCGGCATGGCGCGGTGGATATAATCGTAGAGCGTCGGCGCGTAGGGCCAGAAGCTGCCGACCGTCTTGACCGGCTTCGGCGTCGCCAGCGAGCCCTGGCCGCCGGCCAGCCGGTCGCCGATGCCGCCCTCCCCCTTCGCGCCGTGGCATCCGGCGCATTGCGCCTCGAACAGCGCCTTGCCCTGCGCGACGCTGCCGCGACCGGGCGGCAGCTTGCGGCCGTCGCGGTCGATGTCGATGTCCCAACCCGCGATCTCCTCCGGCGTCGGCACCCGCCCGAAGCCGAAGCGGCCCTCGGCCTGCGCCGAGGATGCGAGCAGCGCGAAGGGAAGCGCGAGAAGCCCGGCGAGCCTAAACGTAGCCATTCGATACCTCGCCGTCGGCGGCGATCCGCCAGGGGACGATCGCGTTGTTGTGGTAGAACGACTTCATGCCGCGGATCGCGGTCAGGTCGGCGAAGCTCGGCTGGACGTAGCCGGTCTCGTCGATGGCGCGGCTCAGGATCGTCGCGGGCTGCCCGTCCCAGGTCCAGGGCAGGCGGAAGCGAGTGAAGGCCCGGTTCAACACAGGCTCCTGCAATCGCGCGGACTGCCACGTTGCGCCGCCATCGACCGAGACCTCGACCCCGGTGATGCGCCCGCGTCCGCTCCAGGCGAGCCCGGTGATCTCGTTGAAGCCCTCGGCGATCCGCTGCGTGCCGGAGGGGCGCGTGATGATCGATTTCGCCTCCATCACGAAGGTGAACTGGCGCGCCGTGCCGTCGGGCATCGAGTCGGTGTATTTGGAGGTCTCCTCGCGGGAATAGGCGGGCTCGGCCACGACGTTGAGGCGGCGCAGCCACTTCACGCTCATATTGCCCTCGAAGCCGGGAAGCAGAAGGCGCACGGGATAGCCCTGCTGCGGGCGCAGCCGCTCGCCGTTCTGGCTGAAGACGAGGAGCGCGTCGTCCAGGCACTTCGCGAGCGGGACGCTGCGGGCGAGCGCGGCGGCGTCGGCCCCTTCCGCGACGACCCAGCGGGCCTCGGGCTTCACGCCGACCTCGTCGAGGATCGTCTTGAGCCGCACGCCGGTCCACTCGCAGCAACTGGCGAGGCCGACGAGGTCGGAGGCGGTCTTGCCCTGCTTGATCACCTCGAAGCCGGGATTGCCGGAGCATTCGAGGAAGTAGATGTGCGACTCGGTCGGAAACCGGCGCAGCTCGTCCATGGTCAGCAACAGGGGGCGCTCGACGAGGCCGTGGATCATCAGCCGGTGTGCCGCCGGATCGATCTCCGGAATGCCGCCGTGATGGCGCTCGTAGAACAGGCCGTTCGGCGTGATGATGCCGTCGAGATCCTGCAACGGCGTGCGGCTGGCCGACGAGGTGTACTGCTTGCCGCCCTTCGGAATGTTGCGGATGACGTCCTTCTCGTAGGGCGAGGGCTGGCCGTACGGCTGGCTGCCGACATCGGCGCCTGGCTCCTTCATCCAGCGCGGCACGTGGGGTGGCGTCTCCTCGCCTCCGGTCTCGGCGGCGATCGCCCTTCCGGCGAGACTGCCGCCGATGAGAGCGGTCCCCGCCGCCAGGAGCTGCCGCCGCGAGCGCGCCGTCCGTCCGCTCGCGCCTGGTTCCGCTTCGTCGCGCATCGTCTCCTCCTGCAGCTCAGGCGGACGCCGAGGCGCCCGCGGACCCGATGGTGCAATCGTCCCGCCCGCAATCAATAGGTCGCGGTGAGATAGTCGGTGATCGCCTTGGCGTCGGCCTCCTCGATCGGCGCGCCGTAGACCTTGATCATCTTGGTGACCTCGGCCGTCCAGAACGCGTGACCCTTCCGGGCCGGCTGCGTGGCGATGTAGTCCGGCGAGTGGCAGCTCAGGCAATGCGCCTCCGCCACCGCGGCGCCGGGGCCGGGCTTCAGCTTCGCTGTGTCTTCCGGCAGGTCGTAGCGGACGGGGCTTGCCGAGGCGGTTCCGGCAGCGAGAACGACGAGGGCGACGACGCGCGCGCGCCTGAAAAACAATCGGGTCATGGGCGCCTCCTTCAGCGGGCGGTCACGCGCGTTGTCTCGACGACGTTGCGCAGGTAGCCGGCCGGATTCCATAGCGGTTCGAGCGGCTGCGACTGCCCGATCCGATTCAGCGCCCGGACCCGCAGTCGGTGCTCGCCTGCCGGGAGCTTCAGGTTCGCCTCCCAGCCGCGGAAGGCGTAGCGGCCCTCGTCCGGCCCGAGGCGTGCCGCAGTCCAGGTGCGCCCGTCATCGCTCGAGACAGCGACCTCGGTGATGCCGTATCCGCCGTCGAAGGCGATGCCGCGCCAGGCGGTGTCGGTGCCTGCCGCGACGCTGGCGCCGTCAGCCACGTTGGTGATGAAGGAGCGGACCGTGAAGCGGTTGATCGGCACGGTCGCCGTCGGCGCCTTGCCGGGCTCGGTGCAGCCGCACGCATTGGCCGGGATGCGGTAGGCCGGCTTCATCCAGAAGTTCTCGAAGGTCGTGTCGAGCACCGTGATCGCGTTGAGGTGCTTGAGCCAGTAGGTGCCGTAATAGCCCGGCACGACGAGCCGTAGCGGAAAGCCGTTGAGGAACGGCAGGTCGGCGCCGTTCATGGCGTAGGCCAGCATCACCTCGCCGTCGCGGGCGTGGTCGAGATCGAGCGCCTTGGCGAAGTCGGGCGTCTTTTCCAGCACCGGCCCGTCGAGGCCCTCGAACATCACCTGCCGCGCATTCGCCTGCACGCCGGCCCGGTCGAGCACGGTTTTGAGAGGCACGCCTTTCCAGCGGGCGCAGCCCATGGCCCCGTTGGCGAGCTGGCCGCCGGCCACCCGCGGTTCGAAGAAGCCGCGGGAATTGCCCGAGCACTGGTTGACCGCGGTGATCTCGACCGGATCGAGCGCCTTGAGGTCTGTCAGCGACAGGGAGAGCGGTTTCTCAACCTTCCCCTTGATCTCCAGGCGGAACGTGTCCGGATCGATCTCCTGGGGCAGGCCGGCGAGGTGGTAGCGCACGAAGAAGGCATCGTTCGGCGTGATCAGCCCCTCGTCGAAGACCGAGAACGGCGTCTCCAGTTGCGGCGGGCGGCTCGTCATCTGGATCAGCGGACGCTTGCCCGGATAGGCGACGAGGGGGCGCTCGCCGTTGCCGAAGGGGAGCGTGACCGCGTCGGACGAGGCCGCGCGGGCTCGCCCGGCCGCGCCACCCGCGAGCAGAGCGGAGCCGGCGCCGCGCAGCAGGGCGCGTCGGTGCAACATGGTTTCCTCCTTCATCGGGCGGATCTCTTGTCGGATCCGCCGCTTCCGGCCGGCTTCACCCGAGCCGGAGCAGGTGGATCAGCCCGAGGCTGATCAGCAGCAGCAACACGAGTGACAGGGTCACCGCGGCGGTGACGCGCCCGCCGACGCGGCCGATCACCCGGACATCGACGCCGAGCCCGAGGGCGGCCATCGAGACCACGGTGAGGAGGCCGGCGACCCGTGTGATCGGGCCGACCGCGAGATCGGGCACGAGGCCGAGCGAGCGGCAGGCGGCGAGGACGAGGAAGCCGAGGATGAACCACGGCACCAGCTTGAATGGATCGAACCGGCGCGGGACCGCCTGAGGCGCCGCGCCGCTCAGGCGAGGCGCCAGCAGCGAGAGGCCGACGACGACGGGGCCGAGCATCAGCACGCGCACGAGCTTGACCAGCGTGCCGATCTGCGTCGCCGCGAGCCCGGCCGGGACGGTGGCAGCCAGAACCTGCGGCACCGCGTAGACGGTGAGCCCGGCGAGGATGCCGTACTGGCCGGCGCCGAGGCCCAGGAGCGGGATCAGCAGCGGCAGGCCGAGCACCATCAGCACGCCGAGGATGGCGGTGAAGGAGATCGAGGAGGCGACATCGTCGCTGCTGGCGCCGATGACCGGAGCGACCGCCGCGATGGCCGAGTTGCCGCAGATCGAGTTGCCGCAGGCGATCAGGATCGAGATCCGCACGGCAAGCCCGAGCAGGCGGCTGATCGCGAAGCTCGCCAGTATCGTCACCACCACGGTCGCGACGATTGCCGCGAGCAGCAACGGCCCGGAGGCGACGATCGCCGCGAAGCTGATCGAGGCGCCGAGCAGCATCACGGCGACTTCGAGGAGCTGCTTGGCACTGAAGGCGATGCCGGAGCGCCACAGCGGGCTCGGCGTCCAGAAGCTGCGGATCGCCATGCCGAGGAGGATCGCGATGACCAGCGCCTCGATATAGGGATGCTCGAACGTGTCCTCCTCGAGATGCTGCAGCCCGATCGAGACCAGCGTGACCGCGACGCAGAGCGCGATGCCCGGTGCCAGCTCTCGGATTCGGGCAACCGGGGCGCGGGATTCGGGCGGCTTCATCAGGCGGTTCTTCTGCAGCATCGTCGGTCCTCGACACCCGGGGTCCGGTGTCGCCCTCACACCGCCTTTGTGGCAAATTTCATCTTCTTTGCGTGGGAAAAGTAGAGCGTTCTTCTACGCCGGCCCTGCATCGTGGAACGTCCTTCGCATCGATCCGATCGGCGCGGCAGGCAAAGGTTGGGCCGGGACGCCCGCTGCCGCACGTGCCCGGCGGCCGATCCAGATGGCGGAGGCCGCGCTGACGAGGCCGGCGAAGGCGCAATAGGCGCAGACCAGCCACGGTCGGTCCGCACCCGAGTATTGAAGCAGCGCAGTGGCGACGATCGGGGTCAGGCCGCTCGCGAAGATGCCGGAGAACTGGTAGACGAAGGAGATGCCGGTGTAGCGCACCCGCGCGGGAAACAACTCCGAGAACAGCGCCGCCTCCGGCCCGTAGACCGAGGCGTAGAGGATGCCGAACGGCACGATCAGCGCGAGCCAGATCGCCGCGGTGCTGCCGTCGCTGTGGAGGAAGACCCAGAACGCCGGGAAGGCCGAGAAGCCGGTCAGCAGCGAGCCCCAGGCGTAGACGCGGGTGCGCCCGAGGCGGTCTGAGAGCCAGCCGGCGATCGGAATGGTGAGGCAGAGCAGGAGCGCGGCCGCCGTGACGCCCAGCAGCGCCTGGGTGCGCGGCATCTTCACGGTGCCGGTGAGGTAGCCGATCGAGAACACGGCGAAGACGTTGAAGAACACGCCGTCAATGGTGCGCGCGCCCATGCCGGCGAGCACGTTGCCGGGAAAGTCGCGGATCATCGAGACGAAGGGGATCGCCGCTTCGCGGTTGGCTTCCTTCACGCGGGAGAATTCCGGCGTCTCCATCACGTTGAGCCGGATATAGGCGCCGACCGCCACGAGCACCGCGCTCAACAGGAAGGCAAGCCGCCAGCCCCAGGTCAGGAACTGCTCGTCCGAGAGCCCGTAGGACAGGCCCGCGACGACGCCCGAGGCGAGGCAGAGGCCGAGCGCCAGCCCGATCTGCGGGATGCTGGCATAGAGGCCGCGCTTCGAGGGCGGCGCGTACTCGAAGGCCATCAGCACGGCCCCGCCCCACTCGCCGCCAAGCCCGATGCCCTGGACGATCCGCAGCAGCAGCAGCAGGACCGGCGCGGCCACGCCGATCTGCGCGTAGGTCGGCACGAGGCCGATCAGGAATGTCGCGACGCCCATCAGCATCAGCGTGATGACGAGCATGCTCTTGCGGCCGATCCGGTCGCCGAAATGCCCGAAGATCACGCCGCCGAGCGGTCGGGCGACGAAGCCGACCGCGAAGGTCGCGTAGGCCAGCAGCGTCGAGACGAGGGGATCGTCGGCGGGGAAGTAGAGCTTGTTGAGGACGATGCCGGCGACGACGCCGTAGAGAAAGAAGTCGTACCACTCGATCGTCGCGCCGATCAGCGCGGCGGTGACCACGCGGCCGAGGCCGCCTGCCTTGGGTGTCGTCGGGCTCGTCGTCATGCCGGACTCCCCTCGCGCGCCGCGTCGGAGAACGTCCCTGATCCCGGCGCGGCGGCGGGGATCGGTCTCGATCCGGCCCGTGCGTCGGACAGGATCATGTCGGAGGCTTTTTCGGCGATCATCACCACCGGCGCGCTGGTGTTGCCGGAGACGAGCGTCGGCATGATCGAGCAATCGACGACGCGCAGGCCCCCGACACCGTGGACGCGAAGCCGCGCATCGGTCACGGCGAGCGGGTCGGTGCCCATGCGGCAAGTGCCCGAGGGATGGAAGATCGTTGCGCCCCACGCGCGGGCGAACGCCAGAAGCGCATCGTCTCCTTCCGTATCCGCGCCTGGCTTCACCTCCTCAGTGAGGAGATCGCGCAACGGGCCGGTCGCGGCGAGGCGGCGGGCGAACTTGATGCCCTCGACCGTGCAACGCCGGTCGGTCTCGGTCGCGAGGTAGTTCGCCCGCATCACCGGGGCCGCGAACGGGTCAGCGCTGCGAAGCGTGACGCTGCCGCGCGATTCCGGCCGCAATTGGCAGACCGAGAAGGTGCAACCGGACCAGGGATGGGGGGCGCCGCCGGCCATGTCGGCCGAGAGCGTGGCGAAGTGGAACTGCACGTCCGGCGTGCCAGGGCCGGGCATCACGCGGGTGAACAGGCCGCCTTGGTTGATCCCGACGGCCAGCGGCCCGCTGCGGGTCAGGAGCCATTGCACGGCGATGCGCGCCTTGCTCCAGAGCGAACGCAGGTCGTCGTTGGTGGTGATCGGCTTGGCGACCCGGTACAGAAGCCGGATCTGGAGATGGTCCTGAAGGTTGGCGCCGACGCCCGGCAGGGCGTGCGCGACCGGGATGCCGTGGCGCTTGAGTTCCTCCTCCGGCCCGATGCCCGACAGCATCAGGATCTGCGGGCTCTGCAACGCGCCGGCGGCGAGGATCACCTCGGCGCCCGCGCGCGCCTCCCGCATCCGCCCGCCCCGCCGGTAGCGGACGCCGACGACGCGGCGCCCTTCGAGGATCAGGCCGGTGGCGTGCGCGTCGGTCTCGACATGCAGGTTTCGGCGTCCGCGGGCCGGGCGAAGGTAGGCGATCGCGGTGCTGCAGCGTCGGCCGTTGCGGGTGAAGAGCTGATAATAGCCGGCGCCCTCCTGGTCGCCGGTGTTGAAGTCGTCGGTGCGCGGTACGCCGAGTTCCCCGGCCCCCGCGATGATCGCCTCGATCAGTTCGTGGCGCCGCCCGATGTCGGAGCACCAGAGCGGCCCCTCGGAGCCGTGGGCCGGCCCGGCGCCCTTGGTGTTGTGCTCCGAGCGGATGAAGTACGGCAGCACGTCCTTCCACGACCAGCCGTCGTTGCCGAGGGCGGCCCAGTGGTCGTAATCCTCGCGCTGCCCGCGCACGAAGATCAGGCCGTTGATCGACGACGAGCCGCCAAGCGTCCGGCCGCGCGGCCAGTAGATGCGCCGATCCCCCATGGTCGGCTCCGGCTCGGTGTAGAAGCCCCAATTGAGGGTCTTGTGGAACATCGTCTTCGCGTAGCCGATGGGCAGATGAATCCAGAGCGAGCGGTCGCGCGGACCGGCCTCCAGCATCAGCACGCGGTGACGGCCGTCCGCCGAGAGGCGGTTCGCCAGGACGCAGCCCGCAGTGCCGCCGCCGACGATGATGAAGTCGTAGGGGGCGACCGCCATCGCCTGCACCTCGCCGACTGCGTTTCCTCAGATTTTCTCCGGTCTTGAGCGCCTATGTCTCAAAAAACGGAACGTTATGTTCGATTAGATGAGGAAATGGCGGGTGTGTCAATCGCGCATGCGTCTTCGCCGGCCTCGCACAGAGTGCGGTCGGTTCATCGGTGAAGAGCGGTGAAGTGGGTGATGCGGCTTCCGATCGGTTACCGCCGGCTTCGCCTCACGCCGTCATGGCGGGGCGGAGACCGTATGGGCTGGGGCCGCAGTCAAAGGCCAAAAAGCTTCAGTTGCCCGGCGAGCCGAAAGATATCTCGGCCTGCTCGTTCTTGGCCATTTCAAGCATGTGCCACTTGAGGCCCGAGACCAGCGACGCGACCGAGACGCCGCGCGATGCGGTGTGGCTCGGCTGGATCGCCTGAAGCTGGGCGATGCTGCCGGCGAGATAGACGGCGGCGGCGAAGGGCAGGATCTGGCGGAGGCGCTCGACGGGCGGCATGATCGGACAATGATTGCTGCGATGCACAAGGTCTAGGCCCTAGCATGGTGCGGCGCAACGGCAGTCGCGTCATGCGGGCCCTGTCGTGGATGCGGATCGGGCAGCGTCAGCGTCCGACATTGCCGATCCCAGCCACCATGTACTCGGCGAGATGCTCCGCGGCGGCGGCAATGCCGCTGGGTTTTCGTTGAAGGACGATTTCCAAGTTCGGCAGGTCGGGTAGCCCGTCGGCGCGGCCGAGCCGGCGGACATGGGTGCCGACGGCGCAGAGCGGGAAGGCCGAGAGAGCGAGCCCGGCATAGACGGCGGCCTGAAGCCCGGCGATGCTGTCGCTGACCGCGGCGATGCTCCACGGTCGCCCGATCTGGCCCAGCGCGTCGAGGGCGTGCTGCCGGTAGACGCTGCCCGCCGGGAGCAGGGCGAGCGGCAGGGCGCCGCTCGGCGGGACGGCGTAGTCGCGCGCCGCCACCCAGACCAGCGGCTCCTCGCGCACCACCGTGCCGCGACCGAATTCCGGCTGGCGCGTCATCAGGGCGATGTCGATCTCCTCATGCTGGAGCGCGGCGTATAGGTTGACGCTGCGCGAACAGCGCAACTCGATCTCCACCTGCGGATAGGCGCGCGAGAAGCCGCTCAGCACCGTCGGCAGCAGGAACGCGGCGTAGAGATCGGGCACGCCGAGCCGGACATGGCCGGTGATGTCGGGCGCCTCGAAGCGCCCGCGGATCTCGTCGTTGAGGCCGAGCAGCATCCGGGCGTAGCCGAGCAACATCTCGCCCTCGCGGGTCAACGTGAGGTTCCGCCGATCCTCCTGAAACAGCGGCTTGGCGAGCGCCCGCTCCAGCCGCTGCATCTGGTGGGTGATCGCCGGCTGCGTGCGGCCGACCTGCTTGCCGGCCTGCGTTATACTGCCGGTTTCGACCACCGCGACGAAGGTGCGGAGCAGAGGAATCTCGAGATCCGGAATCATATCGATCAATATCCTGCATGATCCGGATGCAGACAATAAATTTTTCCGATCCACCGGTGATGGCTAGGATCAACGCGAGACGACGGGCAGACAACGAGTCAGGGCATTCGATGACCCTGAACAACCCGCCGTTTCGGACGTGAGGAACGCTCAACGAATGCCAGGATGCTACCTCAGTTGTGCATCATGCGATGCAATGGCTGCGGGGAGCTTGGCCTAACTCGGCAGGAGGGCCAGGATGTTGAGGCTTGCCCGCTTCAAAGCCACGGATCGTGTGCTGCTGATTATTTGCCTGATGTACCTGGTCACCTATATCGACCGGGTCAACATCGGTACCGCCGCGCCGGCGATGCAGAAGGAACTCGGGCTCACCAATTTCGAGCTCGGACTCGCCTTCTCGGCCTTTGCCTATCCTTACGCCTTCTTCCAGATCGCCGGCGGCTGGCTCGGCGACCGGCTCGGACCGCGGATGACGCTGCTGATCTGCGGCGCGATCTGGTCGGCCGCCACCGTGGCGATCGGCTTCGTCGAGGGGGCGGTGTCGCTCGTCATCGCCCGCTTCGTCCTCGGCATCGGCGAGGGCTCGGCCTTCCCGACCGCGACGCGGGCGCTGGCGAATTGGATGGCCGCCGACCGGCGCGGCTTCGCGCAGGGCATCACCCACGCCTTCGCTCGCCTCGGCAACGCGCTGACGCCGCCGCTGATCGCCTTCCTGATCGTCGCCCTGTCCTGGCGCGACTCGTTCATCATCGTCGGAATCATCAGCTTCGCCTGGGTCGCCTTATGGTTCTGGTACTTCCGCGACGACCCGCGCGACCACAAGCACGTGACGCCGGAGGAGATCGCCGTCCTGCCGACGGTGAAGATCGCGGGCGAGCGCAAGGCCGTGCCGTGGCGGCGCCTGCTCAAACGCATGCTGCCGGTGACGCTGACCGACTTCTGCTACGGCTGGACCCTGTGGCTGTTCCTCAACTGGATCCCATCCTACTTCCTCCATCAGTACCAGCTCGACATCAAGAAGTCGGCGATCTTCGCCTCGGGCGTGTTCTTCGCCGGCGTCGTCGGCGACACCGTCGGTGGCGTCGTCAGCGACCGCATCCTTAGGAAGACCGGCAGCGTGTCGAAGGCGCGAGTGAGCGTCATCGTGGTCGGCTTTCTCGGCGCGTTCCTGTTCATGCTGCCGGTGTTGTTCGTGACCGATCTCGTCACGATCACCCTGTGTCTGTCGGGCGCGTTCTTCTTCGCCGAACTCATCGTCGCGCCGATCTGGGCGGTGCCGATGGACATCGCGCCCCAGCATTCGGGCACCGCCTCCGGCTTCATGAATTTCGGTTTCGGCTTGGCCGGGATGATCTCCCCGGTCGTGTTCGGCGCCGTCATCGACGCGACCGGACGGTGGGATCTGCCCTTCGTCGCGTCCCTCGGTCTGCTGTTGCTGGGTGCTGTGCTCGCCCTGCGGATGCGGCCGGACGAGCCCTTCCTCGACGACGTGGCCGAGGATCGGCCGCCCGTCGTGACCGGTCCGGCGGCGGTCAGACCACAGGCCTGACCGCGAGCCCCCCGCTTCCCTTCGATCCTTCCCTTCCGACAGCCGCAAGAGGATACCGCGATGGCCGTCGTCACTCTCAAGGTCCCGGACCCGCTCGGCCAGCCGGAGCCGGCCTCCGTCGAAGCCGTCATGGAGCGGGCCAGAGCCGCACAGAAGGCGTTCGCCAACGTCGATCAGGAGACCGCGGACGCCGCCGTCCGGGCGCTGGCGTGGTCGCTCTACAACCCTGACCACGCCCGCGAATTGGCCGAACTCGCGGTGCAGGACACCGGCCTCGGCAATGTCGCCGACAAGATCCGCAAGAAGCAGCGCAAGACCTTCGGTACCCTGCGCGACCTGCTGCGCAGCCCTTCCGTCGGCGTGATCGAGCGCGACGAGGCGAAGGGCCTCGTCAAATACGCCAAGCCGATGGGGGTGATCGGCGCGGTGACGCCGTCGACCAATCCGGGCGCGACGCCGGTCAACAAGGCGATGATGGCGGTCAAGGGCCGCAACGCCATCGTCATCGCCCCCTCCCCGCTCGGCTACCGCACCACGGCCCGCATCGTCGATCTGATGCGCGCGGAACTCGCTCAGATCGGCCTGCCCGAGGATCTCGTGCAGATCCTGCCCTCGCCGGTGACGAAGGAGTCGACGGAAGCGCTGATGAAGGCCTGCGACCTCGTCGTGGTGACGGGCTCGCAGGACAATGTCCGCCGCGCCTATTCGAGCGGGACGCCGGCCATCGGCGTCGGCGCCGGCAACGTGCCGGTGATCATCGACGAGACCGCCGATCTTGATGCTGCGGCCGAGCGCATCCGCGACTCGAAGATCTTCGACAACTCGACCTCCTGCTCGTCGGAGAACGCCGTCGTCATCGTGGATGCGGTCTACGACGCGGCCCTCGCCGCGCTGGAGCGGGCCGGCGCCTATCTCTGCACGCCGCCGGAGCGCGAGCGGGTGATCGGGCGCCTCTGGGTCAAGGGCAAGCTCAGCCGCGATCTCATCGCCCGCGACGCCGCGGTCCTGGCCGAGGCGTTCGAGCTGCCGCCGCAGGCTCGGGACAGGCGCTTCTTCCTCGTGGAGGAGACGGGCGTCGGCAAGGGCTATCCTCTGTCGGGCGAAAAGCTCGCCCTCGTGCTCACCGTCTATCGCGCCAGCGACTTCGCGGCGGCGAAAGAACGGGTACGCGAAATCCTGGAGCACCAGGGCAAGGGCCATTCCTGCGGCCTGCACACCACCGACATGGACCGCGCCCGCGAGCTGGCGGAAGACCTCGACGTCGTGCGGGTGCTGGTGAACTTCGCCCACACCTTCGGCAATGGCGGCGGCTTCAATTCCGGCCTCGGCTTCACCCTCAGCATGGGCTGTGGCTCCTGGCAGAAGAACTCGATCTCCGAGAACCTGAGCTACCGGAACATGCTCAACATCACCCATCTCGTTACGGCGATCCCCGAGGACAAGCCGAGCGAGGAGGAACTGTTCGGGCCGCACTGGAAGCGGATCGGCCACCAGGAGGGCGCGCGATGAACTTTCTGGAGCACGTCGCCAAGGCGCAGGTGCTGGCGCCCGCCGGCATCCCGGTCCCGCGCGCGGTCCTGTGTCGGACCCCTGAGGAGGCAGCCGCCGCCTTCGAAGGCCTCGGCCCCTGCATGGTCAAGGCTCAGGTGCCGACCGGCAAGCGCGGCAAGGCCGGCGGCATCAAGCCGGCCAACTCGGCGGAAGAGGCCCGCAGCGTCGCGGAGCGCATCCTCGGAATGAGGATCGACGGCCACGCGGTCGGCGCGATCCTTTTGGAGGAGCAGGCCCAGATCGCCCGCGAGTTCTACGCCGCGGTGCTGATCGACACCGCGAGCCGGTGCCCGCTGGTCCTGTTCTCGACGGAAGGCGGGATGGACATCGAGGAAGTGGCCGCGACCCGCCCCGACGCGCTGCGCCGCCACCGCGTCGATCCTGAAGCCGGCTTCGACGAGGCCGCCGCCCGCGCGATGCTGTCGGGCCTCAACCTCGGAGGCGCGGAGGACGCGGTCGCCGACATCCTGGCTTCGCTCTACACGACGAGCGGCCGAGTCGATGCGGAACTGATCGAGATCAACCCGCTCGCGGTGTTGGCCGACGGCCGGGTCGTCGCCCTCGATTGCAAGCTGACGCTCGACGATTCCGCAGCCTTCCGCCAAGCGGAGCTGGCCGGCGCGGCAGCGGACGAGCCGATGACCGATCTGGAGCGGGAAGGCGCCGCCAACGGGCTCAAGTTCATCCAGCTCGACGGCGATGTCGGCGTGCTGGCCAACGGCGCCGGGCTGACGATGACGACGATGGACGTCATCAGTCATTGCGGCGGACGCCCGGCGAACTTCCTCGAGATCGGCGGCGAGGCCTACACCAAGTCGGAGGCCGCGCTGAAGCTCGTGCTGTCCAATCCCGGCGTCAAAAGCCTCGTCGTCAACTTCTGCGGAGCGTTCGCCCGCACCGACGTGATGGCGGAGGGCGTCGTCACCGCCTGGAAGCGGCTCGATCCGGACATCCCGGTCTTCTTCTCGATCCACGGGACCGGCGAGGACGAGGCCGTGCGCTTCGTGCGGGAGGGTCTCGGCTGCGAACCCTTCGACCTGATGGAGGACGCGGTGCAAGCCGCCGTCGACGCCGCCCACTCAACTGCGAGCCGGGGAGCCGCTCGATGATCATCTATCGTCAGTCCGCCCGCGTCCTCGTCCAGGGCATCACGGGCAAGCAGGGCACCTTCTGGACGCAGAAGATGATGGAGTGCGGCACGAGAGTCGTCGCCGGCGTCAACCCGAAGCGGGCGGGCGAGCGGCATCTCGGCGTGCCGGTCTATGCAACCGCCGAGGCGGCGATGGCCGAGAGCCCGTTCGACGTGGCGGTGATGTTCATTCCCCCTGCCATGGCGCGCGAGGCGGCGCTCGACGCGATTCAAGCCGGGACGCGTACGGTCGTGATTCTGACCGAGCACATCCCGGCCCGCGACGTGATGGCGATCCACCACGCGGCGGCGCGGCACGGCACCCGCATCGTCGGGCCGAACACCGCCGGGATCGTCACGCCCGGCGAGGGGTTCGTCGGCATCATGCCGGGGCATAACCCGAACATCTTCCAGCCGGGCGAGGTCGGCGTGATCTCGCGCTCGGGCAGCCTCGGGACGCTGATCTGCCTCAATCTCACCCGCGCGGGTCTCGGCCAGTCGGCCTTCCTCGGGATCGGCGGCGATCCGATGATCGGCACCACGACCCGAGACGCCCTCCAGGCGCTCGACGAGGATGAGCGCACCCGCGCCATCGTGCTCGTCGGCGAGATCGGCGGGTCGATGGAGGAGGCCGCCGCGGATTATGCGGCCGGCATGTCGAAGCCGGTCGTGTCCTTCATCGCCGGGCGCGCCTCGCCGCCCGGTAAGAAGATGGGCCATGCCGGCGCGATCGTGTCGGGGTCGTTCGGGAGCTACGACGGCAAGCGCCGGGCGCTGGAAGCGGCGGGCGTCACGGTTGCGGACACGCCGGCCGAGATTCCGGGCCTGCTCGGCCTCGGCGAGAACCGGCTGCGCCCAGCCGCCCGGGCGCTTCCGGCCTGAGACATGGAAAATGGCGCCGCGAGCCGTTGCGGCGCCTTCGATCTTCTATCGGTGCGGGTTCAGCCTCCGACGACGGTCCGGAGATGACCGAACAGCGAGGCAACGCTGGCGACCTTCTCGTTCAGGGCCGGATCGAAATAGGCCGCGCGCGCGGCGACGATGGCGACGACCATCGCCCAGAACAGGCCGACGCCGGAGTGCAGGGCAACCCGCGCGGCGGCGGTCGGCTCCTTGTCGCTGGCCGGCAGGATGGGCTCGCCGAAGGAGTCGAATTGAACGGGGGACATGGCGACCGGAAAGGTTCGATACGACAGCGGGACGTCAGCTCAACGTAGCTCGAACGCGATGGCCGCGCTTTCCGTATTTCCAGCGCGGCGGAGAGAGTCCTTCCACGCTGGAATTTGAGCAGAGAATTTTTCTCTCCGGTACCCTTTCGTTTCGCTCCGCAACCTCCCTGTTCCAAAAAATCACTTCTCGACGAAGGCCTTCTCGATGACGTAGTGGGCCGCCTCGCCGTGGTTGCCCTCCTCGTAGCCGAGGCCGGTCAGCATCTCGCGGGTGTCC
>NZ_JBELQE010000034.1:0-4074 GCF_040270385.1 Methylorubrum podarium
CGGTTGATCATCAGGGCGTGGCGCACGCCCTCCATCAGGTTCGAACTGTCGTTGGAGGCCGAGCCGTCGACGCCGAGGCCGACGGGCGAGCCCGCCGCCTCCAATTCGCAGGTCCGGCACTGGCCCGACGCCAGCACCATGTTCGAGGTCGGGCAGTGGCAGACGCCGACGCCGGCGGCCCCGAGGCGGCGCACCTCCTCGTCGTTGAAGTGGATGCCGTGGGCGAGCCAGGTCCGCCGCGTCATCCAGCCGACCTCCTCCAGGTAATCCACCGGGCGCTGCCCGAATGCCTCCAGGCAGAAGGCGTTCTCGTCGAGTGTCTCGCCGAGATGGGTATGCAGGCGGCAATCGTGGCGCTCGGCGAGCGCGGCGCTCTCGCGCATCAGCCGCTTGGTGACGGCGAAGGGGGAGCAGGGCGCGAGGCCGATCCGCACCATGGCACCGGGCTCGGGATCGTGGAACAGGCGCAGCACCCGCTCGCTGTCGGCTAGGATGGTGTCGTCGTCCTGCACCAGCGTCTCGGGCGGCAGGCCGCCCTCCTTCTCCGACAGGCTCATCGAGCCGCGGGTGACGACGGCGCGGATGCCGAGGCTGCGCGCCTCCTCGACCTGGATGTCGACGGCGTTCTCCAGGCCCCGCGGGAAGAGGTAGTGGTGGTCGCCCGCCGTGGTGCAGCCGGAGAGCAGCAATTCGGTGTAGGCGAGCCGGGTCGCGAGCCGGAACGCCTCCGGGGTGAGCCGCCCCCAGATGCCGTACAGCGCCTGCAGCCAGGGAAACAGCGGCTTGTTGATCGCGATCGGGTGGGCGCGGGTGAGCGTCTGGAAGAAGTGGTGATGCGTGTTGACGAGGCCGGGGATCACCACGTGCCGCCCGGCATCGAAGGTCTCGTCCACCGGCAAGGAGGGCCGCGCGCCCGCCGGCACCGTCTCGGCGATCCGGCTGCCCTCGACGACGATGCCGCCATCCGCCCCCTCCGCCAGGATCGCGAGGGGGTCCCGAATCCAGAGGCACCGCGCCGTCGTGCCGTCTGCTGCCATGCCGACTCCTGAGATCGTTCGAAGAACAGGCCGGGCCAGCCCCGGCTCCGGCCGCGTCGAACGGCGAAGATAGGGCGGGACGCGTCAGGCGGAAGCGTCGTCGCTGAGACCTATGGTGGAATATTCGGCGCGTTTCGCGCTTTGATACATAGGTCTATGGACGTCGCGCGGGGTCACTCCTACCTTTGCCAGCGAGCTTCCGCTGCGGGATCGTCGCATCCGTCGCCGAAGCTGACGGCCGGCGTTATCCATCTCCGTTTCCGAGGGGATTTCCCATGTCGCGCGGCAGCCGATTCCGAACCCTCTTCATCCTGCTCGGCACGATCCTGGCGACCGCTCCCGCCGGTGCCGAGGACAAGCCGGGCGCCCCGTCCGCCGAGAGCAAGGCGGACGGCCAATGGACCGATCCCCCCGCCAAGGTCCAGACGCCGGCAACGAACGCCGTGGCGAAGCCGGTCGCGACACCCGCGAAGATCGACGAGTCCAAAATTCCCGCCCGCGTCGAGGCACGCGCGCCCCGCCGTTCGGCCAAGGTCCGCCGCGAGCGGATCCGGACGGTCGCGAGCCGGGCGCGGCCGGCACGGCAGGAACGGGCGGAGGGGGTGAGGGCGGAGCGGCCGAGCCGGCGGATCGTGGCGCGGAGGGCGGTGCCGAGGGAGGCGAGGGCCGTGGCGGTGCGTGGCCTTCGCCCGGTCTACGGATACATCCCGCCCGATGCCCCGGCGGACGCCTATTACGCGCAGCGCCGCTTCGGAACGGTCGGCAGCCGACCCGGGGATCTCGGCTTGCCCCCGGAGGGCGGGCCGGCCTTCCGCAACGTCGGCATGCGTGAGGATGGGCACCTCGTCATGCGCTGGCGCCGGCCCGGCGTTCCGGCCGCCGTCTTCGGCCCATCATCGCCGTTCGATGATTTCGGTGGGGAGTAGGATCGAGGGAGCGGAGAAAGCGGGCGCCGCGCCGAGCAGGGCGCCCGAGGTCGAACGAAGCGGGCTGTTCCTCAGCGCACGCGGCCGGGACGGGCCGGTTCGAACACGATGCGACGGTGATAGGCGCACCAGCTCTTGCCGTCGGCGACCGGCGCGCCGCAGCACACGGCCTGGTCGCTCGGCTCACCGATGATGAACTTGCAGACGAAGGTACCGGATTGCGCAAAGGGGACACGGAGATCGGCGGAAGGCTCCGCAATCGCATCGGCCTCGCCGACTTGCGGCAGGCGGAAAAGTTGGTTCATCGTGCGGACACTCGGTGTTCGAACTCGCTGGACCCAAGCGAGGGGCGACACGGCGCCCTGGGCCTGGATGGATGTCTCGGCCGGCCCACCTCTCTCACACGTTCCGGACAACGGCATTCGGCCCCGGCAGAAGCGGGACCCGCGTCGCGGGCGGGTTCAAGGCATAGGTCGGCTGATAGTCTGGCGTAAGTATACCGGATTCCCCGAGAAACAAGCCCTGAGCCGGCGCGACAGCTCCGCGCTGGAAGCAGGCCAGAGCCCGCCCGGCGGTCGCGCGGCTCGTGAAGACCCGCTTGGAAAAACCTGTGAAAACGAAAGTCGCGGATCGTCGGCGATGTTCCCGGCACGAGACCGGGCCGCGCTTCCCCCGCCGTCTCGGCGTTTCTTGCGAGGAGCGCGCGCGGGGGCTATCCCGCTCTATCCTCGGAAAGTCGGCGCCACGGGCCTCGCATGCACGCTCTTGTCACGGGCTCGGCCGGCTTCATCGGCCACGCGCTGAGCCGGCGCCTGCTGGCGGCGGGTCACGCCGTGACGGGGTTCGACGGTCTCTCGCCCTACTACGATGTCGCGCTGAAGCGCGCCCGGCACGCCGATCTCGCCCGGCATCTCGGCTTCGAGGCGGTGGAGGCGCGGCTCGAAAGCCCCGGCGCCCTTCTCGACGTGATGGCGCGGGTCAGACCGGACGTCGTCTTCCATCTCGCGGCGCAGGCGGGGGTCCGCTACAGCCTCATCGACCCCGGCGCCTATGTCGAGGCGAACCTCGTCGGCTTCGCCAACCTGCTGGAGGCTGTGCGCGCCCACCCGGTCCGGCACCTGCTGACGGCCTCGACCAGCTCGGCCTATGGCGGCAATGCGAGCGTGCCGTTCCGCGAGACCGACCGCGCGGTCTCTCCGCTCACCCTCTACGCCGCCTCGAAGCTCGCCAACGAGGCGATGGCGCATTCCTACGCCCACCTGTTCCGCGTGCCGACGACGGCGTTCCGCTTCTTCACGGTCTACGGACCATGGGGGCGGCCGGACATGGCCCTGTTCCTGTTCACCCGGAAGATCCTGGCGGGCGAGCCGATCGAGGTGTTCGGCGAGGGCGCGGCGGAGCGCGACTTCACCTTCATCGACGACCTCGTCGACGCGATCCTCGCCCTGTCCGAGCGCCCACCGCCGCAACCGGGGGAGGGCGGCCCGGTCTCGGCCGCCGATACGTTGAGCGCGGTGGCGCCCTACCGCCTCGTCAATATCGGCGGCGGTCGCCCGGCCCGGCTCGATGCCATGATCGGCGCCCTGGAGGTGGCCCTCGGTCGCAAGGCCGAGCGCGTCCTGAAACCGCTGCCGCCCGGCGACGTGATCCGCACCCATGCGAGCACCGACCTGCTGCACGATCTCGTCGGCAGCTTGCCCGAAACGCCCCTGGAGACCGGCATCCCCGCCTTCGTGAAGTGGTACCTCGACTATTACGGCGACCAATGAAGCACGGTCTCGACTCGGCCCCGCGCGTCCTCGCTCGGGTGGAAATGACGGCCATTCGGGACGGGACGATCCCCCGGATGCGCCGATCTCGGCCACGCTGAGCGAATTGCCGGCACGGGAAAATATGCCGACCCTCGGGGCGGGTGGCCTCCTGCACGGATCCTGAGGATCGAGGGCCGCCGAGGCAGGGAGATAGATCCCCGATGCGTATCGCGGTCATTGGTTCGGGCTATGTCGGCCTGGTGTCGGGCGCCTGCCTCGCCGATTTCGGCCACGAGGTCGTCTGCATCGACAAGGATCCCGAAAAGATCGCCGCCCTCAACGAGGGCCGCATGCCGATCT
>NZ_JBELQE010000035.1:0-3963 GCF_040270385.1 Methylorubrum podarium
TCGGGGGAGGGGGGGAGCGGCGGCGGCGCCGTGTCGGGCGACGCCGACAGCACCTCGGCCCGGACGGCGCGAGGCGCGGCGAAGACGCTGCCCTGCGCCAGCGGCACGTCGAGATCGATGAGATCCGGCACTTCCGTCTCGGATTCGACGCCGGTCGCGACGAGGCGGATTCCGACGCGCCCGAGGGACGCCACCAGATCCTCCAGCGCGATGTCGGGCATCGCCTCCCGGTCGAGCGGGCGCAGCAGCAACGCCGCGGCCACCTTGACCTGGGCGATGCCGCGCTCGGCCAGGGCGTTCGGATCGAAGCGCAGGTCGATCGGGCGATCCATCACGAAGCCGATCCGTCCGCGCAGGCCCGCCAGCAGGGCGGCCTGCTCGGCGTCGAGGCTGCGCCAGCTCGCCTGCGGCAGGGCGATCACGACGCGGCCCGCGAGTTCCGGCCCCTCGCTGACGAGGCGGCCGAGGGAGCGCAGGAAGCCCGGCTCGAACAGCGAGTGCGGCGTCAGGCTGTAGCTGACCGAAGCGGGACTGCCGCGCCCCTGGAGATGCCGCGCGATGGTCGCGACGCGCTGGAGCATGCGCCGGTCGAGGGCCGTGGTGCGGCCGTGCCGCTCCAGCACCGGCAGGAAGGTCTCCGGCGCGTAGACCGCCTCGCCGACCTTGAGCCGCGCCAGGGCCTCGTAGGCGACGACCTTGCGCTGCGGCAGGGTGACGACCGGCTGCAGGTAGACTTCCAGTCCCTCGCCGTCGAAGGCTTCGATCAGCGGCGTCTCGTCCCCGATCGCCGCGAACGGATCGGTCGTTCGGGCGGGGGGCGGCGTCGTACGGGGCACGAGCCGCATCGGCGGCGCCACCGGCTCGGGGTCGGGCAGGACGGTCGCGGCCGGCACCGGGCTCGGCTGGATCGTCTCCGCCGCGCGGGAGCGGGGGGGCTCGGGTGCCTGCGCCTGCACCTTCAGGCGGGCGATGTCGCCGTCCTGCGCGGAGACCACCGCGGCGAGTTCCCGCACGATGCCGCTGAGGATGCCGATCTCGGCGGTCACCTCCTCGATGCCGGAGACGAGCCGCGCGTCGAGGGACCTAAGCGCTTCGTCGAGGTTGGCCGGTGCCGAATCGGCCGGGGCCGAACCCTGCATGCGCGACTGGACCAGGGCGGCGGCGACGGCCTCCAGCTTCACGAGGCGCTGGGAGAGGACGCCGATCTCCTTCGACACGACCTCCTGCGCGGTGGTGAGGGCGGCGAGCCGCCGCCACAGCAGGGCACCGCCGACGATGGCGAGGCCGGAAACGGCGGCGACCGCGGCGAGCGGCACGAGCAGCGCCAGCGGAACGAGGATCAGGACGCCGACGAGGCCGAGGATCCAGGGCGTGCCGCGCGGGCGCATCGTTCGGGATTTCGGTGTCTTCACCGTCGATCGACGCGCTTCTGTCTGGCGGCCGCGGCCGGGCTTCTCATTCACGGTGCGGTGCGGGTGCCCGCAGGACGTGTGGCTGAAACGCGCCGGCGGGCGTCGATGACGCGCCCGGCTCGTCGTAACCCTAATGTCGCCGAGGCCGTGCTTCGCCGCAAGGCGGTGCGCGGCATTCTCCCGTCGAATCGGCCCGAAGAGGCCGCGCGCTTGCCGGGCGCGTTCTAGGTGCCACATGTGCGGTGCCCCGGAGGCCGCCGGAGAGCGGGCACGCAGGAGATGAAGGCGATGGATCAGAGCCCGATCGAGTTGACGATGCGCGTGGAGGGTATGACCTGCGAGGGTTGTGCCGAGGCCGTGCGCCGCACGATCCGTCGCCTCGACCCGCAGGCGGAGGTTTCGGTCGATGTCGGTCACGGCCGGGTCACGGCGACGACCGTCGCGCAGAGCCTCGACGTGGCGCAGGCGCTCACCAAGGCCGGCTACACCGCCACCGCGATGACGGGCTGAGCGCAGGGCGAGATTTCGCCCGTCCCCTGAAGAAACTTAACGGATCGCATCAAAAAAATCCGAGACGCTTTTCCCCGCTGTTTCGCTCACACTGCGACAATCGGTTTATCGTGGCTGTTTCGTCCGTTACCACGGAAGTACGTGGGCCAACCGCGCGCCGGGCGACGGCCCGACGTGCCGCGAGCCCGGGTCACAAGAAACGACGGTGAGAGAAATGCCCTCAGATATCGAGATCGCCCGCGCGGCGACCCTGAAGCCCATCGCCCAGGTTGCCGAGAAGCTCGGCGTTCCCGACGAGGCGCTTCACAACTACGGCAAACACATCGCCAAGATCGACCACGATTTCATCAAATCGCTGGACGGCAAGCCCGAGGGCAAGCTGGTGCTCGTCACCGCGATCTCGCCGACGCCCGCGGGCGAGGGCAAGACCACGACGACGGTGGGCCTCAGCGACGCGCTTAACCGCATCGGCAAGCGCACCGTGGCCTGCCTGCGCGAGCCCTCGCTCGGCCCCTGCTTCGGCATGAAGGGCGGCGCCGCCGGCGGCGGCAAGGCGCAGGTCGTGCCGATGGAGCAGATCAACCTGCACTTCACCGGCGACTTCCACGCCATCACCTCGGCCCACTCGCTGGCGGCCGCGCTGATCGACAACCACATCTACTGGGCCAACGAGCTCAACATCGATGTGCGCCGCATCCATTGGCGCCGCGTGGTCGACATGAACGACCGGGCGCTGCGCGCCATCAACCAGTCGCTCGGCGGCGTCGCCAACGGTTTTCCGCGCGAGGACGGGTTCGACATCACGGTCGCGTCCGAGGTCATGGCGGTGTTCTGCCTCGCGCGTGATCTGGCCGACCTCGAGGAGCGCCTCGGCCGCATCGTCATCGCCGAGACCCGCGACCGCAAGCCGGTGACGCTGGCGGACGTGAAGGCCACCGGCGCCATGACCGTGCTCCTGAAGGACGCGCTCCAGCCGAACCTCGTCCAGACCCTGGAGGGCAACCCGGCGCTGATCCATGGCGGCCCCTTCGCCAACATCGCCCATGGCTGCAACTCGGTGATCGCCACCCAGACCGGCCTGCGGCTGGCGGATTACGTCGTGACCGAAGCCGGCTTCGGCGCCGATCTCGGCGCGGAGAAGTTCATCGACATCAAGTGCCGCCAGACCGGCCTCAAGCCCTCGGCGGTGGTGATCGTCGCGACCGTCCGCGCGCTCAAGATGCATGGCGGCGTCAACAAGAAGGACCTCGCGGGCGAGAACCTCGACGCGCTGGAGAAGGGCTTCGCCAACCTCGAACGCCACGTGAAGAACGTGCGCAGCTTCGGCCTGCCGGTGGTGGTGGGCGTGAACCACTTCTTCCAGGATACGGATGCCGAGCACGCTCGGCTGAAGGACCTGTGCCGCGACCGGCTCCAGGTCGAGGCGATCACCTGCAAGCACTGGGCGGAGGGCGGCGCCGGCGCCGAGGCTCTGGCCCAGGCCGTGGTGACGCTCGCCGAGGGCGAGCAGCAGCCGCTGAGCTTCGTCTACGAGACCGAGACGAAGCTCACCGACAAGATCAAGGCGATCGCGACCAAGCTCTACGGCGCGGCCGACATCCAGATCGAGTCGAAGGCCGCCACCAAGCTCGCCGGCTTCGAGAAGGACGGCTACGGCCATCTGCCGATCTGCATGGCCAAGACGCAGTACTCGTTCTCGACCGACCCGACCCTTATCGGCGCGCCCTCGGGCCACCTCGTCTCGGTGCGCGACGTGCGCCTCTCGGCCGGTGCCGGCTTCGTCGTGGTGATCTGCGGGGAGATCATGACCATGCCGGGCCTGCCCAAGGTGCCGGCGGCGGACAACATCCGGCTGGATGCCAACGGGCAGATCGACGGGTTGTTCTAGTCTAACGCGTCGCCCTCTCCCCTCTGCGGGAGAGGGTGCCTGCGGAGCAGGCGGGTGAGGGGCCGGCTCAGGTCTTTCCGGAAGCGGCGCTCCCCTCACCCGACCCCCTTCGGGGGCCACCCTCACTCGCAGAGGGGGGGAGGGCTTTTTTTC
>NZ_JBELQE010000036.1:0-5671 GCF_040270385.1 Methylorubrum podarium
CCGCTCGCCCCTGCCGATCGAGCCCGCCCCCACGGTTCCGCCCGCGTCCCGCACGGCGGCGGCCGTCGCTCCCGCCAAAGTCACGGTTCCGCTGCCGCCGAGCCGCAGCGAGACGGTCCGGGCCAAGACGGAGCAGCCGGCCCGTTTCGTGTCGCTGCCTGCAACGGCGAAGCCCGAAGCCAAGGTCGAGACCAAGCTCGACGCGAAGGCCAAGACCGAGAAGGACAAGACCGAGAAGGACAAGGCCGAGAAGGCCGAGATCGTGAAATCCGATCCCGCCCGCAAGGCCGCGTCCGCCGCCCGCAGCCGGCCCGCGGACGCGCGGCCGACGCAGACCGCGTCGGCGCAGGTGCCCGCCCCCCGCCCGGCGCAGGACGCCGCGGACGAGCCCGAACTGCTCGGCGTCAAGATCCCGGGCGGCCGCCAGATCCGCGAGGGCTGGGACGCCGCGGTGAACGGCCTGCTCGGCAACAAGTCCGGCGGCGAGTAGCCGCCGTCGACCGATCCGGCACGGGCGACCGGACGCGGGCCCGGCAGAGGCCCACGCCGTCGGCTTGATCGCTTCGGTCTCGCCGCTGTCAGCGCGGGGCGACCGACGATGCGCCGGCATCATCGTCGATCGGTATCATACGGTTTCCGGTTGATTGGTTCGGTACAGCCCGCACTCCGTCATTCCGGGGCGCCGAAGGCGAACCCGGAATCCACCCGTGATGCCATGCTGAGCCGCGCGTCACGGGTGGATCCCGGGTTCCGCTACGCGGCCCCGGGATGACGAGGGAAGCAATACCGAAGGATTCAAGCGGAAACGGTATCACGTCGAAATCCGCACCCCGCCCGGGCGGCGGCGCGCGGCTCAGGCGCCCCGTCCGGCCTTGGTCGCCTCGCGGCGGTGGCGCTGGGCGCGGGGGCTCTTCGGCGCCTTGGCTGGCGCAGGTCCGTCCCCCTGCATCCGCTCGATCCGGACATCCGCGGGCCCGCGCCGGGCGAAGGCGGCTGCGAAATCCTCGGCGGCGCTGGCCCGCACCTCGAAGGCCGTCTCGTTGTCGAAGATCCGGATGGCGCCGATGTCGCCGCGGCCGATCTGCCCGCGGCGGGTCAGCATCGGCAGCAGGCGGCGCGGCTCGACCCGGTCGCGGCGGCCGAGATTGAGCCGGAACCAGGCCCCCGGCTCGTCCTCGCCGATCCGCGGGGCGCCGACCGGCACGCCGCTGCGGGACTCGGGGCGCCGGCTCGTCTCGTAGGCCGGGTCGCTCACCTCCTCCGGCACGGGGATGCGCGAGCGGTAGAGCCGGGCGAAGGCGGCGGCGAGGCGCTCGGGCGGGCAGCGCTCCATCAGCGCCTCGGCCCAGTCCCGCTCCCACTCGCGCTCCTCCTCCGTCTCGGGCTCGGAGAGCAGCGGATCGGACATCATCCGCTCGCGGTCGAGGGCGCGGATCTCGTCCGCATTCGGCGGGCCGCTCCAGTCGGGGCTGACCTTGGCGATGGCGAACATCTGCTCGGCGCGCCGCCGACGGGCCGGCGGCACCAGCACGACGCTGGTGCCCTTGCGCCCGGCCCGGCCGGTGCGGCCGGAGCGGTGCTGCATCACCTCGGCGTCGTGCGGCAGGTCGGCGTGGATGACGAGGTCGAGGCCCGGCAGGTCGATGCCGCGGGCGGCGACATCGGTGGCGACGCAGACCCGGGCGCGGCCGTCGCGCAGGGCCTGGAGCGCCGCGTTGCGCTCGCCCTGGCCGAGTTCGCCCGAGAGCGCCACGGCCGAGAAGCCGCGCTCGGTCAGCGAGGCCTGGAGATGGCGCACCCCGTCGCGGGTGTTGCAGAACACGATCGCCACCGGCGCATCGACGTAGCGCAGCACGTTGACGACGGCGTGCTCGATCTCCCGCGGCATCACCCGCACCGCGCGGTAGACGATGTCGGCATGGCCCCGCGTCTCGCCGGCGACGGCAAGCCGCAGGGCATCGCGCTGGTAGCTCTCGGCCAGCGCGACGATCGCCTTCGGCAGGGTCGCCGAGAACAGCAGGGTGCGCCGGTCCTCGGGCGTCGCCGCCAGGATGAATTCGAGATCCTCGCGAAAACCCATGTCGAGCATCTCGTCGGCCTCGTCGAGGACGACGGCACGAAGCCCCTCGGTGACGAGCCGGCCGCGCTCCATGTGGTCGCGCAGGCGCCCCGGCGTGCCGACGACGATGTGGACGCCGGCCTCGAGCGCGCGGGCCTCGCGGCGCGGATCCATGCCGCCGACGCAGGGGACGACGCGGGCGCCGGTCTGCGCGTAGAGCCAGGTCAGCTCCCGCTGCACCTGGAGCGCCAGCTCGCGGGTCGGGGCGATGACGAGGGCCAGCGGCGCGGCCGGCGGCGGCAGCGTTTCCTCCGGCCCGAGCAGCGTGCCGGCGATGGCGAGACCGAAGGCGACGGTCTTGCCCGACCCGGTCTGGGCCGAGACGAGCAGGTCGCGGTCCGGGGCGGCATCGAGCACCGCCTGCTGGACCGGTGTCGGTTCGGCATAGCTGCGCTCGGTGAGCGCCCGGGCGAGGGGGGAGGGCAGAGACGGAAATGGCAAGGGAATGGCGCCTTCAAACCGGCGAATTGGCACCGGCACACTCGAACCGACAAGCGGCCGGATCGGAACTGAGCCCCGCTTCTAGCGCCAAGCGAGCACGCCGACTACTACCCGCATCGCGGAGCGGCGTTGCGCGGTGCGGATTGGGCGGGCCCGAGACCATCGAGCCGCGTGGCCCCGCGCGATGCAGGCTCTCCAGGAAATCGGTCCAAGCGGCCGGTCAGGACAAGGACGAGCTATCCGCGTCGGCGCTCCCCTGATCGAGGCTAGAAAAAAATCACGGCGATCGTCTTCGGCGCTGAGGCCGGTGGGTTTCCGCCGTTCTCTTGCAACGGCGCCGGTCTTCACCGATAGCAGGAGCATCGAATACGGAATCCCCGATCTCGATCGGTCCGGTTTTTGCTCAAAAGGCGAGAGCGTCTTCCATCCCCCCACGCGACGCCCATCCCTCGGGCACGATGCGAGCGCGGCGTGCGCCGCAGAATGACCCTTCGTCCGCATCGTCTCCGGATTGTCTCCGACGGGAGAGGACATGTTGCCAGCGCCCGTTTCCGAATCGACCGACATCGACGCCTTCCGCCTGCATGTCTGTCAGCGGCTGATCGCAGCCTTGGGCCGAAACGAAGACGACAACATCGATCACAGCTATCCCCCCTATGAAGTCGTTGCCGGGCAGGATGAGTTCGACAGAGTGCGGGCGCAGTTCCTGGCATTTCTGACGGGCCATTGGGGCGACATGGCCCGATCCTACGGCCGCCTCGAAGACGACGCGTCACGCAAGCTCTTCGTGGACCTGCTGCTGTTTCGCGTCCTCGGCTGCCGCCATGTCCGGCTCGACAGCAACACGCCGGATTATTGGGAGGCGCGACGGCAGTCTCAGACGCTTCCGGCCGAGGCCTCGCCCTTCGCCGACGTTCCGGGCGGCGCCGGCCTTTGCCACGTTCGGTTGCCGCGCGAGACGCGGACCCTCGAACTGGATTGCCTCCGCCCCAACATCTTCTTCACCTTCCTCCTGCGGCAATACTTTTTCGACCGCGGCGGCGTGCGGGTGCGGCCCGAGCCGGGTGATCAC
Organism: Methylorubrum podarium; assembly: GCF_040270385.1. Lineage (NCBI taxonomy): Bacteria > Pseudomonadati > Pseudomonadota > Alphaproteobacteria > Hyphomicrobiales > Methylobacteriaceae > Methylorubrum > Methylorubrum podarium. The sequence continues at coordinate 3,633 of NZ_JBELQE010000036.1, forward strand.
GTGATCGATGCGGGGGCCTGCTTCGGCGACACCGCCGTCGATTTCGCCGAGACCGTGGGCGCGACCGGGCATGTCTACTCGTTCGATCCGCTCGAAGCCCACCTGACCATCACCCACCACAACATCCGCCAGAATGACCTCTCGAACCTGACCGTCTTCGGACATGGTTTGAGCGATCACGCGTTCGAAGCCCCGCCGGTCGACAACCTCTGCAATCCGGGCTTCGCGGAGGCGGCCGTGATGCCGGTCCGGCGGCTCGACGATCTCGTCGCGGCGGGCACGGTCCCGCGGATCGACTTCATCAAGATGGATATCGAGGGGTCGGAACTCCCGGCCCTGCGAGGCGCCGAGGCGGCGCTGCGCCGGTTTCGCCCCAAGCTCGCGATCTCCGTCTATCACCGCTGGAGCGACTACTTCGAGATCCCCGACTTCATCGCGAGCCTGGATCTCGGCTACCGGTTCTTCCTGCAGAACTACACGGTGGGAGAGGGCGAGACGATTCTCTACTGCATCGCCGCGGCCGACGGCGGACCGGTCGGGAACGAGCCGTCCGGCGGCGAGGCGGTTCAGGGCTCGAGCCCGTCGTCGTAGCGCTCCCGGGACAGGACCGGGCTCGAGGCCGCCCGAGCGGGTCCGAGGGCATTTTCGAGCGGGGGGTCACCGGCTCGATCGAAGAAAATGCGAAGGACCAGAAGCTTAGAGCGTCTTCCGCGATCCGCGGATCAAGGAAGACGCTCTACGCCGCCCGCTCCTGCACCAGGGCGACGATGTCGTCCCAGCGCGAGAGGAAGGCGGCGACGCAGGCCGGGTCGAAATGCCGTCCGGACTCCGCCTCCAGATGCGCCCGCGCCCGCTCCAGGGGCCAGGCGGGCTTGTAGCTTCTGGCCGAGGTCAGCGCGTCGAACACGTCGGCCACCGCGACGATCCGGCCGGAGCGCGGGATCTCCTCGCCCTTGAGGCCGCGGGGATAGCCGGTGCCGTCCCAGCGCTCGTGGTGGGTCAACGCGATCTCGGCGGCGATCTGAAGCAGGCGCGAGGAACTGTCGTGCAGCATGTGGTAGCCGCGCAGCGCGTGCTGGCGCATCTCCGCCCATTCCTCGGGCGTGAGGGGGCCGCCCTTCATCAGGATGTGGTCGGGAACGGCGATCTTGCCGATGTCGTGCATGGTCGAGGCGAGCGCCACGTCGTCGGCCTCCTCGGACGACAGGCCGAGCCCCTCCGCCACGGCGATGACGCAGCCCGCCACGCGGGTCAGGTGGTCGCCGGCCTGATCGTCGCGGAATTCGGCGGCGAGCATGAGCCGGCGGATGATCTCGCGCTCCCGCGAGGCGGCGTCGGCCACCGCCCGCGCCGCGTCGCGCCGCATCGCGTGCGCCCGGTCATCGCTCTCCCGGCGCGCCAAGGCGAGCTCGATCAGCACACCCACCCGATCCTGCAATTCCCCGGCTTCGAAGGGCTTCGACAGCACGTCGGTGGCGCCGGCCTCCCGACCGATCCGGCGCAGGGTCCGCGCCTCGCCTCCCGCCACCAGCAGGACGGGCGTGCGGGCGAGGCTGTCCTGCTCCCGCAGGACGCGGATCAGGGCCGGGGCGTCGAAGCGATCGGGCTCGGCCTCCACCACGATCACCGCCGGCGCCTCGGCGACGAGATCCGCGACGACATGGCCTGTGACGGCGACGACGCTGCAGGACTGGCCGCGCAGGGCGAGGACGAGGGGGGCCGGGGTCCGCGCCGCCACGACGGCGACGACCGCGTTCCCGCTTCCTTCCGCCTCGCCCGTCATCGCGTCATCCACGGCGATCCCGGCGCGACCCACCGCCCGCCGACTCCCGATCGCCGCCCCCCTGCGTGCCTGAACATGGTTAACCGACATTGAAATGACGGGGCCGATTGTCGGGCGGTCGCGCCCGCCGCGCAAGCGGCGAGCGGGCCGCAACGTTCCGGCCGGTGCCGGTCTCCCGCCTCGCACCGGCTCTGCCGAAAACCGGCCGCCACTTTTCGGGCCGGTGCCGGTCTCCCGCCTCGCACCGGCTCTGCCG